>CAZPDV010000039.1:0-11025 GCA_964585355.1 uncultured Aliiroseovarius sp. | reverse complement strand
GGCACCACCGCCGGCAAGCGGTTCTGGCGGGTGGTGGTCGGGCCGGCCGCGACCGCCGCGGAGCGCGCCGATCTGTTGAAGAAGATCAAGGCGCTGGGCTTTGGCGACGCCTATTTCGTCACCAATTGATGCGTCACTGAAGAGGGATATCCGCATGCGCCCTGGAGCCACCAGACTGATCGGCCTGCTGCTGACCATGTTGCTGTTTGCCCCCCTGCCCGCCCGGGCGTTCGAGACCCGGGCAAGAGCCGCGATCATCTATGACCTGACCACCGATACCGTGCTCTATGAAAAGCAGGCGGATGTGGCGCTGCCGCCGGCCAGCATGTCCAAGCTGATGACCCTCAACATGCTGTTCGAGGCGCTGGCCGATGGGCGGCTGACCCTGGACACCCGGCTGCGGGTTTCCGAGCGGGCCGCCAGGATGGGCGGGTCGAGCATGTTTCTCAATACCTCGGACCGGCCGACGGTGGAGGAGCTGATCCAGGGCATCATCGTGCTGTCGGGCAACGATGCCTGCGTGGTGGTGGCCGAGGCGCTGGGCGGCACCGAGGACGCCTTCGCCCAGATGATGAACGAACGCGCCAAGGCGCTGGGCATGCTCAATTCCAGCTTCGGCAATGCCTCGGGCTGGCCCGACCCGCGCCAGCGCATGTCGGTGCGCGATCTGGCCTTTCTGGCCACCCGCCTGATTACCGAGTTCCCGCAATATTACCACTTTTTCAGCGAACCCGAATTTCCCTTTGACGGGCGCACCCCCGACAACCGCTTCAACCGCAACCCGCTCCTGAAGCTGGGGATCGGCGCGGATGGGCTCAAGACCGGGCACACCCAGGAGGCGGGCTATGGCCTGGTCGGCTCGGCGGTGCAGGGCAACCGACGGGTGGTGATCGTCTTTGCCGGCACCGACAGCAAGGCGGCCCGCGCCGAAGAGGGCGAGGCGATGCTGAACTGGGCGTTTCGCCAGTTTGCCATGAAAACCGTGGTCAAGGGCGGCACCCGGGTGGCCGAGGCGCCGGTATGGCTGGGGGCGGCGCCCAGCGTCGGGCTGGCCCCGGCCGAGGACGTGACCCTGCTGATCCCGGCAGTGCAACGCGATGGGGTAGAGGCCGAGCTGCGCTGGAACGGCCCGATCGAAGCCCCGATCGCCAAGGGGCAGGAACTGGGCCGCATGATCATCCGGCGCAAGGGCCTGCCCGAGACCGAGGTGCCGCTGGTGGCGGCCGAGGCGGTGGGCGAGGCCGGCTTCAAGGACCGCATGCTGGTCGCCTTTGACAAGCTGCGCAACAGGCTGATGGGGTCCGGCGCGGCCCTGACCAACTGACGGTGGCGGGGAAATTCATCACCTTCGAGGGCATTGACGGCTCGGGCAAGACCACCCAGGCCCGGCTCCTGGCCGAGCATCTGGACAAGGAAGGTCACCAGGTGGTGCTGACGCGCGAGCCCGGCGGCTCGCCCGGCGCCGAGGAGATCCGCGCGCTGGTGCTTGAGGGCGACCCGGAGCGCTGGTCGGCCGAGACCGAGCTTTTGCTGTTCACCGCCGCCCGGCGCGACCATCTGGAGCGGCTGATCGACCCATCGCTGGCGGCCGGCAAGCTGGTGATCAGCGACCGCTTTGCCGATTCCACCAGGGTCTATCAGGGCACCCGCGCCGGCGACCTGCGCGCCAAGGTGGATGCGCTGCACAAGCTGATGATCGGGCGCGAGCCTGACCTGACCTTCATCATCGACATGGAGCCCGAAGCCGGGCTGGCCCGCGCCCGCGCCCGCCAGGGGGGCGAGGCGCGTTTCGAGGATTTCGGCGCCGGGCTGCAGGCGCTGCTCCGGCGCGGGTTTCTGGCGCTTGCCGATGAATTTCCCGCCCGCTGCGTGGTGGTGGATGGCACCCGCCCGATCGAGGCGGTGGCCGCCGATGTGCGCCAGATCGCGATGGAGCGGCTGGGATGAGCGACCCCGACGCGCGCCCCGAACCCGACCGCGCCCCCGGCGCGCCGCATCCGCGCGAGACCCCGCGCGTTTTCGGCCATGACGCGGCGGCGGCGCAATTCCTCGATGCCTTCAATACCGGGCGGCTGCATCATGGCTGGCTCATCACCGGCCCGCGCGGGGTGGGCAAGGCCACGCTGGCCTGGGCGATGGCGCGGTTTCTGCTGGCAACCCCGCCCGACACTGGCGGCATGTTCGCCCCCGCGCCTGCCACCAGCCTTGAAATCGCGCCCGATCACCCGGTGGCCCGGCGGATGCTGGCCCTGTCAGAGCCGGGATTGTTCCTGCTGCGCCGGGGCTGGAACGAAAAGGCCACGCCGAAACCGCGGCTGTTCACGGAAATCACCGTCGATGAAGTGCGCAAGCTGCGCAATTTCTTTGCCCTGTCGGCACCGGGGGGCGGCCGCCGGGTGGTGATCGTGGATGCGGCGGATGAACTCAACCGCAGCGCCGAAAACGCGCTGCTCAAGCTGCTGGAGGAGCCGCCGGAAAATGCCTTTCTGCTGCTGGTTTCGCACCAGCCGATGCGGCTTTTGCCGACCATCCGCTCGCGCTGCCGCGAGCTGCGGCTGGCACCGCTTGGCGCCGATGACCTGGGCGCGGCCCTGACCCAGGCCGGGGCGGCGGCCGACAGCGACACCACCGCGCTGCTGGCGCTGGCCGGCGGCTCGGTGGGCGAGGCCCTGGTGCTGGCCGACCTCGACGGCCCCGCCACCTATGCCAGCCTGGTCGAGATGCTGCGCAACGCGCCCGATTACGACCGCCCGGCGGCGCTTGCCCTGGCCCAGAAGGTCTCGGGCCGCGATCAGAAGGACCAGCTTGCCCTGACCCTGCGGCTGATCCAGCTTCTGCTGGTGCGCATGGCCCGGGCCGGAAGCGGCCTCCCCCCCACGCCGGAAGCCGCCCCCGGCGAGGCCGCGCTGTTTGCCCGCCTCGCCCCCACCCAGGGCGCCGCCCGCCGCTGGGCCGCGCTGGAACAGGCGCTCACCGCGCGCGCCGGCCACGGGGTTGCCGTCAACCTTGACCCCGGCGCGCTCATCCTTGATATGATCTTCAGGATCAACGAAGCGGCGGCGAAGATGGCTGCCTGATTGGGGCCATGACACAACAACCTTCCATCACCGACAGCCACTGTCACCTGGATTTCCCGGATTTCGAGGGCGAGCTGCCCGAGATCGTCGCCAGGGCCGAGGCCGCCGGCGTGCGCCGGATGGTCACCATCGCCACCCGGCTGGAAAACGTGCCCGCCGTGCAGGCGATTGCCGAGGCACATGCGCCGGTCTTCTTTGCCGCCGCCAATCACCCGATGAACGTGGCCGAGACCCCGATGGCCACGCTTGACCAGCTTCTGGCCATTGCCGCCCATCCCAAATGCGTGGGCATTGGCGAAACCGGGCTGGACTATCACTATACCGCCGAAACCGCCGCGTTGCAGCAGCAAAGCCTGGCGGTGCATATCGAGGCTTCGCGCCAGACCGGCCTGCCGCTGATCATCCATGCGCGCGACGCCGATCGGGACATGGCCCGGATCCTGACCGAAGAGATGGGCCGGGGCGCCTTTCCCTGCCTGCTGCACTGCTTTTCCTCGGGGCCGGACCTGGCGAAAACCGCGCTGGAGCTGGGCTGCTACCTGTCCATGTCCGGCATCGCCGCCTTTCCGAAAAGCCAGGCGCTGCGCGACATCTTCGCCACCGCCCCGGTGGAGCGGATCCTGGTCGAGACCGACGCGCCCTATCTGGCGCCGCCGCCGCATCGCGGCAAGCGCAACGAGCCCGCCTTTACCGTTCACACCGCCCAGGTCGGGGCCGAGCTGTTCGGCCTCCCCTACCCTGAATTTGCTGCCCGGACCGAACAGAATTTCGAGCGGCTCTTTGCCAAGGCGCGGCCTGCATGAGCGGGCTGAGCCTGACCATCCTGGGCTGTGGCTCGTCCGGCGGGGTGCCGCGCCTGTCAGACCGCCCCGGCGGCAACTGGGGGGCCTGCGACCCGGACAACCCCAGGAACCGGCGCCAGCGCTGCTCGGCCCTGGTCAGCCTCGAGGGGCCGGGCGGGGTGACCAGGGTGCTGATCGACACCTCGCCGGACTTCCGCGCGCAGATGCTGATGGCCGGGGTCGGGCGGCTTGACGGGGTGGTCTATACCCATGCCCATGCCGACCACATGCACGGGCTGGATGACCTGCGCCAGATCGTGTTCAACATGGAGCGGCGCCTGCCGGTCTGGGCCGACGGGCCGACCCGCGAGGCGCTGATTTCGCGCTTCGGCTATGCCTTCGTACAGCCCGAGGGCTCGTCCTATCCGCCGATCCTCGACCTTTTCGCGATCGAAGGCGATGTGGTGGTCGAGGGGCCGGGCGGCGCGCTGCGGCTCACCCCTTTCGAGGTAGAGCACGGCCGCATCACCGCGCTTGGCTTTCGGGTCGGCGACATTGCCTATCTGCCGGATGTTTCCCATATCCCCGACGCGGTATGGCCGGTGCTCGAGGGGCTGGATACCTTCATCCTCGACGCCCTGCGCTACAAGCCGCATCCGACCCATGTGCATCTGGAACGCGCGATCGAATGGATCGCCCGCAGCGGCGCCCGGCGCGGGGTGCTCACCAACATGCATATCGACCTCGATCACGCCACGGTCGCGGCCAGCACCCCCGATCACATCACGCCCGCCCATGACGGCATGGTGATCCGGCCGGGCGGCTGAGATGGCAGCGCTGATCCAGATCATCCTGCCGGTTTTCCTGGTGGTAGGGTTTGGCTACCTGGCGGTTTGGCGGGGGTTGTTTTCGCAAGCCGGGGTGGACGGGCTGATGAAGTTCACCCAGAATTTCGCCATTCCCGCCCTGCTGTTTTCCGCGATTTCACGGCTGGACCTGGCGGCATCGTTTCAGCCGGCGCTGCTGGCCAGCTTCTATACCGGCGCGGTGGCGGGCTTTGCCGCCGGCCTCCTGGGGGCAAGGTTCCTGTTCGGCAGGCCATGGCCGGACGCGGTGGCGGTCGGGTTTGCCACGCTGTTTTCCAACTCGGTGCTGCTGGGCCTGCCGATTACCGAGCGCGCCTATGGCGCCGGCGCGCTTGCGGCAAACTATGCCATCATCGCCTTTCACGCGCCGTTTTGCTATACGCTCGGGGTCACGGCCATGGAGATTGCCCGCGCCGACGGACGCGGGCTGGCGGCGACGCTGGCCTCGGTCGGCCGCTCGATGGCGCGCAATGCGCTGGTGATCGGCATCGTGCTGGGCTTTGCGGCGAACCTGTCGGGGCTGGTGCTGCCGGTCGCGCTTTCGGACGCGCTGGCGCTGATGGCGCGGGCGGCGCTGCCGGCGGCGCTGTTCGGGCTGGGCGGGGTGCTGGTGCGCTACCGGCCCGAGGGCGACCTGCGGCTGGTGGCGATGATCTGCGTGATCTCGCTGGTGCTACATCCCTCTATCGTCTGGCTGCTTGGCCGCGCCCTGGGGCTGGCCCAGGGGCCTTTCCGCTCGGCCGTGCTGACCGCGGCCATGGCGCCGGGCATCAACGCCTATATCTTTGCCAACATGTTCGGAGTGGCAAGGCGGGTGGCCGCCACTGCGGTTCTGGCCGCCACCGCGCTTTCGGTGCTGAGCATCTGGGTCTGGCTGGCCATCCTTGGCTGAGCCTCAGCGCCCCAGCACGCCCAGACGCCGGGCAAGCGACAGCAACAGCACGGTCAGGGTGATCCGGTACAGGTGGTGCATGGCCACGAGCGTCGGGGTGGCGTTCAGGCTGATCGCCACCAACCCCATTTCGGTGACCCCGCCCGGCGCATAGGAGATGAGCAGCACCACGAAGGGAAGCCCGGTCGCCAGGTGAACGCCCCATGCCAGCCCGGCGCCCAGCAGCAGCATCGCCGTGACCGAGCTCAGGCTCAGCCCCAGCGCCTTGAGCAACAGCCGTCGGCCCACGCCGTGAAACCGCACCCCCAGGCTGACCCCGACCACCACCTGCGCCGCCGCCATCAGCCAGCCCGGATAGCCCAGATCGGCCCAGCCCGACAGGCGCAGCAGCGCCGCCAGGATCAGCGGCCCGGTCAACTGCCCCGCCGGCAGCCGCATCCGCATCCCGATGAACGACCCGGCAATCGCCAGCGCGATCACCAGCGCCAGCCCGGCCGGGTCTCCCGGCGCGGCACCGCCCCCAAGCCCGGCGGCCGAACCAACCGGCCCGCCATGCCAGATCGACAGGGCAAAGGGCAGCACCGTGACCACCAGGATGATGCGCATGAATTGCAGCAGCGTCAGCAGCCGCACATCGCCGCCGGCTGCCTCGCCCATGGTCACCGCCTCGATCAGCCCGCCGGGCGAGCCGGCAAACCACGCCGTCGCCGCATCGAGCCTGCCCAGCCTGCGAAAGATCGCAAAGTTCAGCCCCTGCGCCAACACCACGAACAGGCTGACCGCGATCAGGCTGGCCCCGAACGCCCAGCCCTGCGTCAGAACCCCGGCATTGACCCGCGCGCCGATCGCGACCCCGATGATGCCGATGAACAGAAGCCTCAGCCGCGCCGGAAACAGGTAGTCGCGCGGATACAGATGCCCGCCAAGCCCGGCGCTCAGCGCGCTCACCGCCAGGGCGCCCAGCATGAACGGCATCGGTGTGCCCAGGGCCCGCGCCAGCACCCCGCCCGCCAGCCCGGCCGCCAGCATCGCCGCCGTGAAAACCGGCCGTATGAGGAAAGAAACGCCACCCATACCCACCATTAGCGGCTGCGGTGGGGCAAAGACAATGCGCGGGAGCGGCCCCCGTTACAAGACTTCTGCCCGGCGCCGTTCTCAAGTAACCTTTCGGAAAGCGATTCGACCCGGAGCCCCCATGCACGCCTATATCTGCGACGCCACCCGCACCCCCATCGGCCGCCACGGCGGCGCCCTGTCCGGCATCCGCACCGATGACCTGGCCACCCTGCCGATCCGGGCGCTGATGGCACGCAACCCGCAGGTGGACTGGGCGGCGCTGGACGAGGTATTGCTGGGCGACACCAACCAGGCCGGCGAGGATAACCGCAACGTGGCGCGGATGGCCGCGCTTCTGGCCGGCCTGCCCGACAGCGTGCCCGGCGCCACGGTCAACCGGCTCTGCGCCTCGGGGATGGATGCGGTGGCCATGGCCGCCCGCGCCATTCGCGCCGGTGAGGCCGACCTGATCATCGCCGGCGGGGTCGAAAGCATGACCCGCGCGCCTCTGGTCCAGCCCAAGGCCGAAACCGCCTTTTCCCGCAAGGCCGAGATTTTCGACACCTCGATCGGCTGGCGCATGGTCAACCCCGCCATGCGCGCCGCATACGGCACCGATTCCATGCCCGAAACCGCCGACAACGTGGCCGAGGAATACGGCATTTCCCGCGCCGACCAGGACGCCTTCGCCTATCGCTCGCAACAACGCTGGGCGGCGGCGCAGGCGGCGGGCATCTTTGCCGAGGAGATCACCCCGGTCGAAGTGCCGCAAAGGCGGGCCGAGCCGATGATCTTTGCCACGGACGAGCATCCCCGCCCCGAGGTCACGCCGGAAAAGCTTGCCCGGCTCAAGCCGATCAACGGGCCGGACAAGACCGTGACTGCCGGCAATGCCTCGGGGGTGAATGACGGGGCGGCGGCGCTGCTGATTGCCTCCGAGGCGGGGGTGAAAACCCATGACCTGACCCCGATCGCCCGCATTGCCGGCTTTGCCAGCGCCGGGGTGGCGCCGCGCGTCATGGGGATCGGCCCGGTGCCGGCCACCCGGAAGCTGCTGGCGCGCACCGGGGTCAAGCTGGACCAGATCGGCGTGATCGAACTGAACGAGGCCTTTGCCGCCCAGGCGCTTGCCTGCCTGCGCGCGTTTGGCCTGGCCGACGATGCGGCGCATGTGAACCCGAATGGCGGGGCCATCGCCATGGGGCATCCGCTGGGCATGACCGGCGCCCGGCTGGTGCTGACCGCCGCCTGCCAGATGCGCCGCAACCGGCTGCAATATGGCCTGGCCACCATGTGCGTGGGCGTGGGGCAAGGCGTGGCCATGCTGCTGGAACGGGTCTGAAGGTGGCCAACCAGGCGATTGACATGCTCCTGCCCGAAGGCGGGCTCAGGGTCTGGTCCTTCATCGTCACGCTGTTCGGCGACCTGGCCCGCGGGCCGCGCGATACCCTGTCCGGCAGCACCCTGACCGCGCTGACCGGGCGGGTCGGGATCAAGCCCGCAAGCATGCGCGTGGCCCTGCACCGGCTGCGCAAGGACGGCTGGATCGACAGCCGCCGCGACGGGCGCGCGAGCCTGTATTTCCTGACCGATTTCGGGCGTGCCGAGACCCTGGCCGCCACCCGGCGGATCTATGCGCCGCGCCCCCCGACCGGCAAGGAATGGCACCTGGCCCTGACGCCGCCCGGCCCGGATGCGCCCCCCCTGCCCGGTATCCGGATCCTGCCCGGCGTCAGCCTTGGCCCCGGCCCGGCGCCGGAAATCGAGGGCGCCCTGACCCTGAGCGGCCGGCTGGGGGCGGTGCCGGACTGGGTGCGCCGGGCGCTGGTCAGCGATGCCCTGCGGGCAGATTACGCGCAGTTCGAGGCCCGCCTTGCCCGGGTCGCGCCGCTTCTCGAACCATCGCTGCCGGCGCTGGAGCGGGCGGTGCTGCGCGGGCTGATCGTGCATGACTGGCGCCGCCTGCTGCTGCGCCACCCGGACCTGCCGGATGATTTTCTGGGGCCGGACTGCCGGATCGGCCCCTGTCGGACCCAGGTGATGGCGCTGCTGGAGCGCCTCGGCCCGGTCACGCCCGAAGACCTTGCCGCCTGAGCCTCTGCCGGGGCTGGCGCGCCCCGGCCCGGCCCGCAGACCCGCCTCAGATCACCTCTTGATAAAGCGCCTTGACGTTATCGAAGGTCATTTCCACCGGGTTGCCCCCGACCGAAGGATCCTCCAGCGCCATTTGCGTGAGCTCGTCGATCCTGTCGCTGCCGACCCCCATCTCGGACAGCCGCCTGGGAATGCCCATCTGGTCGTTCATCTCCTGCATCGCGGCAAGAAAACCGTCAAAGCCGCCCTTGATGCCCAGGTAATCCGCCGCGCGCTCGATCCTGCTCTCGATGGCCGGGCGGTTGAAGCGCAGACCGGCGGGCATGATCACCGCATTGGTGGTGCCGTGGTGGGTGCCATAGACGGCGCCGACCGGGTGGCTCATGGCATGGATCACCCCCAGCCCCTTCTGGAACGCCACCGCCCCCATGGAAGCCGCCGCCAGCATCTGCGCGCGCGCCTCGATATCGGTGCCATCGCGGTAGGCGCGCGGCAGGTATTCATAGACAAGGCGCATGCCCTCAAGCGCGATGCCCTGGCTCATCGGGTGGAAATGCGGGCTCGAGAACGCCTCGAGCGAATGGATGAAGGCATCAATCCCGGTGCCGGCGGTAATGGCCGGCGGCATGCCCACGGTCAGTTCCGGGTCGGAAATGACGATCGAGGGCAGCACCTTGGGGTGAAAGATGATCTTTTTCACATGGGTTTCGGAATTTGTGATCACAGAGGCGCGCCCAACTTCCGAGCCGGTCCCCGCCGTGGTCGGCACCGCGATGATCGGGGCGATGCCCTCCGGGTCGGCGCGGGTCCACCAATCGTCCACATCCTCGAAATCCCAGACCGGCCGGGTCTGCCCCGACATGAAGGCCACCATCTTGGCCAGGTCCAGCCCCGAGCCGCCGCCAAAGGCGATCACGCCGTCATGGTCGCCCTCGCGATAGGCCTTGAGCCCGGCCTCGAGGTTCTTTTCGGTGGGGTTCGGGTCCACATCGGTGAACTTGCCGGGCTCGAACCCGGCCGCGCGCAGCACGTCCAGCGTTGCCTCGGTGATCGGCAGATCGGCCAGCCCCTTGTCGGTGACCAGCAGCGGATTGCGCATGTTCAGCTCGGCACAGGCCTCGGGCAGTTCGCGGATGCGCCCGGCGCCGAATTTGATTGCGGTCGGATAGGACCAGTTGCCAACGAGGGTCATTTCGTCACCTTTTTCAAGTGGTAGGATTTCGGGCGGGTCAGGTTGTGATAGCCGATGATCGACAGGCCGCCGCCCTTGCCGGTCAGCTTGCAGCCGGTCCAGCACAGGCCGGGATCGACATAATCGGCGCGGTTCATGAACACGGTGCCGGTCTCGATCCGGGCGCCCAGCGCCTCGGCGGTTTCGGCGTCGCGGGTCCAGATGCTGGCGGTCAGGCCGTATTCGCTGTCATTCATCATGGCGACCGCTTCATCGTCATCCTTGACCGACATGATCCCCACCACCGGGCCAAAGCTTTCCTCGCGCATCACCCGCATGGAATGGTCCACATTGGTCAGGATCTGCGGCGTCAGATAGGCGCCGCCGTCATCTTCGGGAAACGGGTCGATATGGGCGACCGCGCCATGGGCCACGGCATCGTTGATCTGGGCGCGCACCTCGTCGGCAAAGCGTTTCGAGGCCATCGGGCCGATGGTGGTTTCCGGGTCCAGCGGGTTGCCCAGCTTCAGCCCCCTGACCGTTTCCACCGCCTTTTCGACAAAGGCATCATAGAGGCTTTCATGCACGTAGATGCGCTCGATCCCACAGCAGCACTGACCGGAATTGAACATCGAGGCATCCATCAGGGTATCGACCGCCGCGACCAGATCGGCGTCATGGCGCACATAGCCCGGATCCTTGCCGCCCAGTTCAAGCCCGATCGGCACAAAGGTGCCGGCGGCGGCGATCTCGATGGTCTTGCCGGCCCCGACCGAGCCGGTGAAGTTGATGAAATCGAAGGCGCGTTCGCCGATCAGCTTGCCGGTGGTGGCGTGATCGAGAAAGATGTTCTGGAACACGTCCTCGGGGATGCCGGCCTCGTGAAAGGCCTGGGCCATGCGCTCGCCCACCAAAAGGGTCTGGGTCGCGTGCTTGAGAAGCACCGTGTTGCCGGCGATAAGCGCCGGGGCCACCGTGTTGATCGCGGTCATCCAGGGGTAGTTCCACGGCGCGATCACGAACACCACGCCATGCGGTTCGCGCTTGATCAGGCGGCGAAATTCGGCGTCGTCCTCGATCACGATGT
>CAZPDV010000038.1:0-11139 GCA_964585355.1 uncultured Aliiroseovarius sp. | reverse complement strand
GACGAACCCACTTCGGCGCTTGACCCCGAAATGATCAAGGAGGTGCTCGACACCATGATCGAGCTGGCCGAAGAGGGCATGACCATGCTGTGCGTGACCCACGAGATGGGCTTTGCCAAGGAGGTTGCCAACCGGGTGATCTTCATGGATGCCGGGCAGATCGTCGAACAGAACGAGCCGGAGGAATTCTTCAGCAACCCGCAATCGGATCGTACCAAGCTGTTCCTCAGCCAGATCCTGTAAGCGCGCCGCGCATTTGGCAAAATGAAAATACAGCCGGGCGCCCTCTGGGCGCCCGCTTTGCGTCAGAGCAGGTCGCGCGGCACCACGAAAGCGGTGATCTCGCCGGTGCCGGTGCCGACCTCTGCCCAGCTTGTGGCGGGAAATTCAAACACCGTCGTCGCCGCAGTGGGGTAACGCCGGAAGCGCGGGTCCGAAGGCGGCCTCCGGGCCAGGCCATGGGCCAGCCAGGCGCTGCCGGGGTTGTGACCGATCAACAGCACACAGCGCCCCCAGGCGCGGCGCAGGACCGCCAGCATCTCCTCCGGCTCGGCCAGGTACAGATCCGGCCGGATGTCAGGACCGGGCGCATCGGGCCAGGCGCGGGCGAGGTGCGCCCATGTCTGTTGCGTGCGCGTGGCCGAGGATATCAGCACCTGATCCGGCTTCCAGCCCCTGCCTGCCAGCCATTCCCCGATCGCCGTGGCCGAGGCCCGGCCGCGTTTGTTCAAAGGCCGCGCATGATCGTCCAGCGCCGGGCTGCTCCAGTCGGATTTTCCGTGGCGGGTCAGGATCAGGTGCAGGGTCACGAATGGAAGGCTCTCATGTGAAAGGCGGATTGCGCGTCAACCCTGCCATAGGCGGCCCCGGCCGGGCAAGCGCGCCGGACCGCGCAGCCTCGCGCCATGCAGTCCAGGCCGCCGGGCTTGCCCGCCGCATCGCCGAAGGCGTCAAGGCTCATTTTTTCCGAAACGGCAGCATCAGCGCCCAACCCAGCCGCGCCGGCTTCTCGTCCTGCCATTGCAGCCCGATCACCATGTCCTCATGCCCGTCACGGGGTTGGTCGGTATAGGTGCGAAAAATCCGATCCCAGATCGACAGGGCAAAACCGTAATTGCTGTCATGCTCGTTGCGATGGACCGAATGGTGAACCCGGTGCATGTCCGGGGTGACAAACAGAAGCCGCACCACCCGGTCAACAGCGTCCGGCAGGCGCAGATTGGCGTGGTTGAACATGGCGGACCCATTGAGCAGGATCTCGAACAGGATCACCGCCAGAGCCGGCGCCCCGATCAGGTAAACCACCCCGATCTTGATCAGCATCGAGGCCGCAATCTCGACCGGATGAAACCGCAAGGCGGTGGTTACGTCAAAGTCGCGATCCGCGTGATGCACCCGGTGCAACCGCCACAGCACCGGAACCTTGTGAAAAATCAGGTGTTGCAGCCAGATCGCAAAATCGAGAATGGCGATCGCCGCCAGCACCCGCAGCCAGAGCGGCCAATCGACCATGTTCAAAAGCCCCCAGCCCTGCGCCTGGGCATCCAGCGCCGCGCCAACGGCCAGGAGCGGCAGAAAAATCGCCATGGCCCGGGTGGTCAGGCTGTCGATGACAATGATCGAAAGGTTGGTGAACCAGCGCCGCCCGCGCGACTGTACCCGTTTGCGGCGCGGCGCCACGGCTTCAAGCACGGCAAACAAGGCAAACAGGCCCAGAAAGGCGGCAAGGCGGATTGTGGCTTCATGTTCCATCCCCCCTATCTAGGCATGCCTGCGCCAGGCGCAATGCACAAAACTGCGACCTTCTGCCTTTCATCTTTCGGCAAATACTCCGGGGGTGTGGGGGCTGGCCCCCACCGGCCCCAGGTTTCAGGCGCGAATGATCGACCCCGCGCCATGTTCGGTGAAAAGCTCCAGCAAACAGGCATTTGGCGCGCGCCCATCCAGGATGACCACGGCGCGCACGCCGGCGGCAATCGCCTCCAGCGCGGTTTCGGTCTTGGGAATCATGCCGCCGGCGATCACCCCCGCCTCGGTCATGGTGCGGATCTGCGCGGCGCTCAGCTCGGTCACCACCGCACCCTCGGCATCTTTCACGCCGGCCACGTCGGTCAGCAACAACAGCCGGTCCGCCTTGAGCGCGCCGGCAATCGCCCCGGCCGCGGTGTCGCCGTTTACGTTGAAGGTCTCCCCCTTGCTGCCGGCGCCGATCGGGGCAATGACCGGGATCACTTCCGCGGCAAACAAATCGCGCAGGATGGTCGGGTCCATGTCAACCGGCGTGCCGACAAAACCCAGGGCCGGGTCGGTCTGCTCGCAGGTCATGAGCCGCGCATCCTTGCCCGACAGGCCGACCGCCCGCCCGCCCTCGGCGTTGATGGCCTGCACGATGCGCTTGTTGACCAGCCCGGCCAGCACCATTTCCACCACTTCCACCGCGGCGGCATCGGTAACCCGCTTGCCGTTGACGAAATGGCTTTCGACCCCAAGACGTTCGAGCATGTCATTGATCATCGGGCCGCCGCCATGCACCACCACCGGGTTGACCCCGACCTGGCGCATCAGCACGATATCGCGCGCGAACGAGGCCATGGCGGCATCGTCGCCCATGGCGTTGCCGCCAAACTTGATGACCACCGTCGCCCCGTCATAACGCTGCAAATAGGGCAGCGCCTCCGAAAGGGTGCGGGCCGTGGCAATCCAATCGCGGTTCATCGGTCTCTTCTTCATGTCCTGTCCCCGGTTGCACCCGTGTTATGCGCTTGTGCCCCCATGTGGCAACCCCGCGTGTTGCCCTCGCCGCGTGGTCTGCTACTCTTTCGCGAGGAGTTCCGCGATGTCAGACAAAAGACGCAAGACCCTGCTTCTGACCGGTGCCAGCCGGGGGATAGGTCACGCCACCGTTCGCCGTTTCGACCGCGAGGGGTGGCGGGTCATCACCTGTTCGCGCCAGGCGTTTTCGCCGGAATGTCCGTGGCCCGGCGGTGCCGAGAACCATGTGCAGCTTGACCTGTCCGAGCCTGCACATACCGAAGCGGCGGTGGCAACGATCCGTGAAAAGCTCGACGGCAGGCTGGATGCGCTGGTCAACAATGCCGGGATCTCGCCCAAGGCGGCAGATGGCAGCCGGCTGAGCACGCTGAACACGGATTTTGCCGATTGGTGCCATGTGTTCAACGTGAATTTCTTTGCGTCCGTGGTGCTGGCGCGCGGTTTGCGCGATGAACTGGCGGCGGCCGGCGGCAGTATTGTCAATGTCACCTCGATTGCCGGCAGCCGCGTTCACCCCTTTGCCGGGGCCGCCTATGCCACCTCCAAGGCGGCCCTGTCGGCCCTGACCCGCGAAATGGCGCATGATTTCGGGCCGCTGGGGGTGCGGGTCAATGCGGTGGCGCCGGGCGAGGTCGAGACCGACATCCTCAGCCCGGGGACCGAGCAGATCGTGCGCAAGCTCCCCCTCAACCGGCTGGGGCAGCCCGAAGAAGTGGCGGCGGCGATCTATTTTCTGTGCTCGGACGAGGCGTCGTATATCTCGGGCGCCGAGCTTGAGGTCAACGGCGCCCAGCATGTCTGATGGTGCGCTAGCTTTGGCACAGCCCGGCGATGATTGCCCGCAAGGTGGCGATACCGTCGCCCTTTTCGGCCGAGCTCAGCACCATTTCCGGGTAGGCCGCGGGGTGTCTGGCCAACGCCGTGCGCACTTGTGTCAGCGTTTGCGCGCGGTTCTTTTCCTTGACCTTGTCGGCCTTGGTCAGCACGACCTGAAAGGTCACCGCGGCGCTGTCGAGCAGGGCCATGATCTCTTCGTCCACAGGTTTGACCCCGTGGCGCGCATCCAGCAGCACGAAGGCCCGCCGCAGGCTGGCGCGCCCTGAAAGATAGGATTTCAGCAAGCGCTGCCATTTTTCGACCACCTTGAGCGGGGCATTGGCATAGCCATAGCCCGGCAGGTCAACCAGAAACGGGCCGCCGTCGGTGGTGAAGAAGTTGATCTCCTGCGTCCGTCCGGGAGTGTTGGAGGCCCGGGCCAACCCCCGCCTTCCGGTCAAGGCATTGATAAGGCTGGATTTGCCAACGTTGGAGCGTCCGGCGAAACAGACTTCGGGGCGGTCGGCGGGGGGCAGGCCATCCATGGAGACCACGCCCTTGAGGAACTCGGTCTGCCCGGCAAACAGCTTGCGCCCGGCCTCCAGCGATGCCGCGTCCGGCGTCTTCGCCAGGGGAAAGGGCAGCGCCATCACAGCACCTCGATCGGGTCGCCCTGCCGGAGATCGCCGGTTTTCGTCACCACCGCATAGATGCCGAACTGCTTGTGCCCCCAGCCGGCTTCGAGCGCGCCCAGGGTGTCAACGTCGCGCTCGCCGGTTCGGGTCGAGGTCGCGGTGGCCAGGCAGCGGGTGATGTGCTCGCGCACCTCCAGTTCGGCATTGCCCACGCGCAGGGTCTTGCCGATCCAGTCGCGCTCCTGCCAGGGCTCCAGCCCGTCAAGAAACAGGTTTGCGCGCCAGCGGTTGGGGGAAATTCTGCGTCCGATCTGTGCTTCCAGCGCCTGATGCGAGGCCATGTTGATCAGTGAAATCGAGGGGAAATCGGTGTCGGTCATGCCGCGTTTCGGCGCCCGTACAAGGCGCGAGGGCAGGGCGCGGTTCAGGGGCGTGATCGGCATCACCCATTGCACCAGGGCGGTAGGGTCTGCATCCGGGTCAAAGGTCAGGTCCGGCAATTCCGGGTGGGACAACGTGACCTCCTGGCGCCTGAGGTCAACCCGTGCGGTTATCGCCATGAGCTTGGGCGCCTTGGCGCCGCGCGAAAAATTGTGGCAGGCGACCCATTGCGGATTGTCCGGGTCGATCTCGGCCAGTTCATGGGCCAGCGCCCAGCGGCGATCCCACGGGATACAGCGCCCTTCGGTCAGCAGGGTGCGGGCCAGTTCCTCGCGCCCGTGGCCCTTGATCGGATGCCGCCATATGGCCGAGACATGCGCGCTCATTCTTCATCCCTGGGTTTGCGTTTGAAGCTTGACATGATGTTGCCGAACACATCGGGCTTGTGCCCATGGCTGCGCATGATCAGGTATTGCTGGGTGAAGGTCAGCGTGTTCGAGGTGATCCAGTACAGCACCAGGCCCGAGGCGAACCGGCCCAGCATGAACATGAAGACCCATGGCATCCAGGCGAAGATCATCTTTTGCGTGGGGTCGGCCGGGGCCGGGTTGAGCTTTTGCTGCAGCCACATGGAGATACCCAGGAGGATGGGCAGCAGGCCCAGCGAGAAGAATGCCAGCGGGGAGCCGGCCGGCGGCGGTGCATATGGCAACAGCCCGAACAGGTTGAGCACCGAGCTTGGGTCCGGGGCCGACAGATCGCGGATCCAGCCGATCCAGGGCGCGTGCCGCAATTCAAGGGTGACGAAGATCACCTTGTAGAGCGAGAAAAAGATGGGGATCTGCAGGAAGATCGGCAGACATCCCGAAGCCGGATTGACCTTCTCGCGCTTGTAAAGCTCCATCATTTCCTTTTGCAGCTTCTGCTTGTCGTCGCCGGCGCGCTCCTTGAGCTTCTCCATCTCCGGCTGCAGTTCTTTCATCTTGGCCATCGAAACGTAGGATTTATAGGCCAGCGGCAAGAGTGCAGCCTTGACCACAAAGGTCAGGACGATAATCGACCACCCCATGTTGCCGATAAACTTGTTGAGGTAATGCAGCAGGGCGAACATCGGCTTGGTAATGAAAAAGAACAGGCCCCAATCGATCGAGTCGATGAAGCGATAGACCCCGCCTTCGCGTTCGTAGGTGCGGATTGTTTCCCACTCCTTGGCGCCGGCAAACAACCGCGTGGTGGCGCTGGCCGTGGCACCCGCCGCCACATCAAGGGTTTCAAGTTCGGACCAGGCGGTATAAAGGTCGGCCCCCTCGTAATATTTGAAAACGCCATCAAAGGCCTGTTCCGAGGCGGGGATCAGGGTGCTCATCCAGTAATGATCGGTGAACCCGACCCAGCCGTTGCCGTCTGATGTGGTCACGACACTTGCACGCCCCCATTTCGGATCAGGGTCGGCCTTGCGCATATCCTTGTATTTGATCTCGGCCATTTCCTTGCCGTCTTCCATGATCCCGCCTTCATGCAGGATATAGAATTTTGACAGGTTTGCCGGCAGGCCATGCCGCCGGATCACGCCGTAAGGGGCCAGCCGCCGGGGGACATTGCCGGTGTTTTCCACGCTTTGTGTGACGGTGAACATGTATTTGTCATCGACAGCGATCTGACGATGAAAGATCAAGCCGTTCCCATTGTCCCAGATGAGCGAAATCGGGCTGTCCGGGGTCAGGGTATCGCCGGATTCCAGTTGCCACAGGGTTGTCGGCCCCGGTACTGCATCGGCCGGCAGATCGCCTGCCGGGGCCCAGCCGTAAAGCGCATAATATGCTTCTTCCTGGCCTTCCGGGCGGAACAGGGTGACGATGTCGCTGTCCTCGGACAGATCGACCCGGTACAGTTTGAGCCGCAACTCATCAATCCGACCGCCATAGAGCGAGATCGTGCCTTCAAGCTCGGGCGTGTCGATTGCGATACGGGGGGCTTCGGCCAATTCTGCCGGTGCGGCGGGTTTGCCGGCGTCGGCTGCGATCTCGGTGGAGCCGGTTGTTGCGGTGTCGGCCGCGGGCGGTGTGGCGGTGTCCGGGGCGGCAAGCTCGGTGGCGTTCGGCACCGTCAGATCCGGCTCGGGCTGTTGCGGTGGGAAGAGCATCAGCCAGACGGTTATCACCAGAAAGCTCAGCAGAGTTGCCAGGATCAGGTTCTTGTTCTGCTCGTCCATGTAGCCCACACCTTGTGTTTTCCGATGCGGTGGTTCAACAGGGCATGGCCGGAAAGGTCAAGCGGTTTTAGGCTTGTCTTCCTGGGCGGGCAGATTTGTACAAGCGGTTTGCGCGCTGCGGGGCGGGACGGGGTCAGGCGCGTTTTTTCAGCGAGGGGGTTTGCGGCAATTTCCGCTCCAGCTCTTCCATCCAGCGGCCTGTTTCCTCGAACGGCATTGGTTTGCCGATCGAATAGCCCTGAACATGATCGCAGCCAAGCTGGGCCAGCATTGCGTGTTCGCCGGGCGTTTCCACGCCCTCTGCGACGGTTTCCACGTTCAGGCGTTCGGCCATGGTCAGGATGGCGGCGACCATGCTTTGCTGGTCGCGATCCGTGTCCACATGGGTGACGAAAGAGCGGTCGATCTTGATACGATGGACGTCGAAGCGGCGGATATTCGCAATCGAGGCATGGCCGGTTCCGAAATCGTCCAGGTCTATCCTGCACCCGAGACGTGACAGGGCGGCAATATTGCGGGTGGCGGTGTCGTCTTCGCTGTCGGCAATGACATTTTCCAGAATTTCCAGGGTGAGCCGTTCCGGTGCCATGTCGAAGCGGTCGAGTTCCCAGCGGCTCTTGTCGAAAAGCTTGGGATTGCGCAGTTCATCGGCTGAAAGGTTTACCGAGACATTGGGCACGTGGAAGCCAGCCCGGTCCCAGTCCCGCAGGGCGGTGAGGGATTTGAATAGCATGACCTCGCCCAAGCGTTCAAAAAGCCCGGCTGCGGCCATCGCCGGCAGGAAGGCAGCGGGCGCGATCTGACCCTTGGTCGGATGCTGCCAGCGGGCGAGAGCCTCAAAACCGGAAAGCTCACCGGTATCAGTGGATATCTGGGGCTGAAACCAGGCGGTGATCTGGCCTTCTTCCAGCGCCTTGAGGACCTCCTTGCCGGCAAAACCGGTTGGCGCCGGGCGTTTGTGCATGGAGGCGGTATAGGCACGTACCGAGCCGGGGCCGGATTTATGGGCGGCCTCAAGTGCATTTTCGGCGGCCAGGAGATAGGCCTCGGCGGTTTGTGATGGGACCCGGGAGGGCAGGACGAACCCGATACAGGCAGTAACCAGCACCCGCGCTTCGTCAACCGAGAAGGGCTCGCCGATTGCATCCTGCAGGCGGCCGGTGATCTGGATCATTGCTTCCAGATCCATGCGCCGCCCGCCCTGCAAGGCCAGCCCATATTTGCCCAGGCCAAGCGAAACCACCAGATCTTCGGGGCGCAGCATGTCGCGCAGGCGCTGGCCGCATTCGCGCATGATCTGATCGCCGGCCACATGGCCATGGCGGGCGCGCAGTTGTTCTGCATCATCCACCTCGATTACCAGGCAGGTCTGGTTATAGGCCGCGCCCTGTGCAACCTGT
This sequence comes from uncultured Aliiroseovarius sp., assembly GCA_964585355.1. Classification (GTDB taxonomy): domain Bacteria; phylum Pseudomonadota; class Alphaproteobacteria; order Rhodobacterales; family Rhodobacteraceae; genus JAAEUB01. The sequence continues at coordinate 2,923 of CAZPDV010000038.1, read as the reverse complement.
TCAAGGCCCCGGGCCAGGTGGGCCAGCAGGGTTTCACGCAGGGGCAGCCCGGTAATGGCATCGGCCGGCCAGTGGTCGCCGGGGCCGGGGCGGGTGGCGATGCCTGTCAGCGCCATGAGCGCGGGAAAGACGATTGCGAGGAACAGGAGCAGCCCTTCGCCCCCATACCAATAGGCGCCGAGCAGCAAGGCGGGAAGGAAGGCCGCCAATTGCGGGCCGACCAGAATCGAGCGGATCTTCTGGCGCAAATTGTGAACCGTTCTTGCGGTATATGGGGCCATGGCGCGGTTTCCTCCTGGGCGCGGGCAGACATGCCTGGGGAGAGATTAGGGGCCAATTGGTCAACCGCAGGTTAACAGGAGCCAAACAAGACGTTCTTTTTTTGTTCAAATTGATCCTATTTCGGGATTTTCAATTCAAGTCCTTTGAAATCAAACAGTTCAGGGTCGAGGAGATGCGAGGGGCGAGCGTTCATCAGGGCACGAAACATCACCTGGCGGCGGCCGGGGTGGGATTTTTCCCAGCCATCGAGCAGCGCCTTGACCTGCTGGCGCTGCAATCCGTCCTGCGAGCCGCACAGGTCGCAGGGGATCACCGGGTATTCCATGGCGGCGGCAAAATCGGCGCAGTCGGCTTCGGCCACATGGGCCAGCGGGCGCAGGACCATGAGGTCGCCCTGCTCATTGACCAGCTTGGGCGGCATGGTGGCAAGGCGGCCGCCGTGAAACAGGTTCATGAAGAAGGTTTCCAGGATATCATCGCGGTGGTGCCCCAGAACGATGGCCGAGCAGCCCTCCTCGCGGGCGATGCGATAGAGATTGCCGCGGCGCAGGCGCGAACAGAGCGAACAATAGGTGCGCCCCTGGGGGATCTTGTCGATGACGATGGAATAGGTGTCTTCATATTCGATCCGGTGCGGCACCTGCATGCGATCCAGAAATTCCGGCAGCACGGTCGCTGGAAAGCCCGGCTGGCCCTGGTCGAGGTTGACCGCCAGCAGATCGACCGGCAGCAGGCCGCGCCATTTCAGTTCATAAAGCGCGGCCAGGAGGGTATAGCTGTCCTTGCCGCCGGACAGGCAGACCGCCCAGCGGGCGCCGGGTTCGACCATGCCGTACTGGTCCAGTGCTTCGCGCACATTGCGGATGATTCGCTTTCGCAATTTGCGAAATTCGGTCGTGCGCGGGGCGCCGTGGAAAAGCGGATGGATTTCGTCGGTGGCATCTTTCATGGCGGCGGTTTACCCGGCCGGGCCGGGGCGCGCAACGGGCCTGGGCAGGGGCGGCGGCCAGAAGGAAGCTCAGGGGTGGTGGTCGTGCGGGGGAGCGTCGTTTTCGCGATCCGGCACCGGGTCATAGCCCGACCCGCCCAGCGGGTGGCAGCGGCCGATGCGGCGGATGGCCAGGGCCGCGCCCCTGATCGCGCCGTGCTTTTCCAGCGCCTCCAGGGCATAGGCGCTGCAGGTCGGTTGATAGCGGCAGCTATTGCCGAGCCAGGGGCTGATCAGCAGCCGGTAGCCGCGGACGGGCAGGGCGAGGATATGTGCCAATGGGGTCATGCGGGCGCCTTGTCGATAGGGGGCATATAGGCGGCCGGCGGCGGGTGGGCAAGGCTGCCCACCCGGTTCGGTCAGTATCCGCCCTTGCGGCGGCTTTCGGGCAGGCCGGCAACCTTGCCGCCCTGTTTCGAGGGGTCGAGCGGAAACAGCGCATAGAGGTCGCTGCTCTTGACCTTCTCGCCCCATGCTTCGCTCATCGCCTTGATGATGGTGCGGGTGTTGGGCTGGTTGCCATGGTTGTCGAAATATTCTTCGCGCAGGTAGTTGATCACGTCCCAGTGCCGTTCGCCCAACTCGATGCCTTCGATTGCGGCCAGGGCATGGGCGACATCTTCGTTCCAGTCGTCCACGTTTTCCAGATAGCCCTTTTCGTTGGTCGCAATGGTGGCGCCATTCACTTCCACTGCCATGTTGCGCTCCTCTCCTGAATGTTCGTGGCGCGTATAATAACACATTCAGATAATAAAATGTAAGCCTATTTGTCGGTCGTGTCCCCGAGCCGGGCGAGCGCGTTTTCCAGGTCGGTCTGCAGATCGGCGAAGGGGCGGGTGGCGGTCTGGTCCCTGCGGGCGACCAGGACGTAATCCCAGCCGGGCTGGCCGTGCCGGGGCAGAACCGCACGGGCAAGTGCGCGCAGGCGTCGCTTGGCGCGATTGCGGGCCACCGCGCCTCCGACCTTTTTCGAGGCGGTAAAGCCGACCCGGATCAGCGGCGTCTCATCGCGCGCGCGTGCCTGCAGCACAAATCCCGGCGTGACCTGCTTGCGCCCGCGTGCGGTGCGCAGGAAATCGGCGCGCTTTTTCAGGGTCTGCAGGCGCAAGGAAACCGCCGGGGGCCTGTTCCCCGTTTGCAAGGGGGCCTCCGGCGGGTGCATGTCGTGTCGGCTCGTCTTGACGCTTACGCGCTCAGGCGCTTGCGGCCCCTGGCGCGGCGCGCGTTCAGGATCTTGCGGCCGGCCTTGGTGGCCATGCGCGCGCGAAAGCCGTGGCGGCGCTTGCGCACCAGGTTGGAAGGTTGAAATGTGCGTTTCATCGCCCGTCTCCATCTTGGCCCGGTCTTGGCCCGGTCTTGGCCCGCGCAATCCGGTGGATTCGCGGCCACGTGTATATCGAAGCCCTGCCTATAGGCGGCTGGTGGCGGCAAGTCAAACGCTGGATGCAATATTTCAGGGCGTTTCAGGGGAAAGCGGCGCCGGATGGCGAATGTCAAGCGCACGACATCGCCGCGGGGGAAGAAGGCAGCGCCTGCCTGGGCTGGCGCGCTGGCGTGCAGATGCAAATTGCGAGGCGCTCATTGGAAACCCTGTCATAACAACGGGGTGCAAGCTGGAACAGCGCCTGCCGGGGGGGCAGGCAGGCGCTGCCC
>CAZPDV010000037.1:0-11160 GCA_964585355.1 uncultured Aliiroseovarius sp. | reverse complement strand
ATGGCTGGGGTGGTAGGATTCGAACCTACGATACACGGTACCAAAAACCGCTGCCTTACCACTTGGCTACACCCCAAGGCGCGGGCCTTCCTACTGAATGTCGGGGCGCGGTTCAAGCCCCAATCGGCGCCGACGGGGCGGGTTTTTCGGGGCTATTCCTCCTGGCCTCCGCGCGCCAGCAAATCGGTTTCGGCATTGGCGGCGCGTTCGCTTTCCATGACCTTGAGCAGCTCGGCCTCCTCAGTGCCGGCATTTCTGGCCGAGACGTCGCGGGCGCGGGGGGGCCTGGCGCGACTGCCGGCCGGTTTTTCAAGCGCGGCCCGGACCAGGCGCATGGCCTCGCCCCTGGCATGGTCGAAATGGGTTTCATGCTGGTCGATCCAGCCGGAAAAGCACAGGGTGGTGCCGGCATCGGACACCGCGTCGATCCAGACGCTCGGCGCCGGTTTTTCCAGCACGAAGGGCAGGGGTTTCAGCGTATCCAGCCCCCGGTCCATGGCCTTGGCCGGGTCCTGACCTGCCGGCACGGTGAACGAGAACTGAAACCGCCGGCCGCGATTGCGGGTGTAGTTGATGATTCGCGACTTGAACACGGTGGCGTTGGGGATGCGGATATGGTTGCCATCCGGGCTGAGCAGGATGGTGGCGCGCGAGGTCAGGCGGATCACCCGGCCCACATCGCCGCCGATCTCGATCGTGTCATTGGGGCGAAACGGCTGGCGGATCGACAGCAGCAGCGAGGCGATGAAGTTTTCCACCGTGTCGCGCACCGCAAAGCCCAGCGCCAGGCCGATGATCCCCGCCGCCCCCAGAATGGTCGAAAGCAGCGCCGAGGCGCCCATGATATCCAGGGCCACCACCACGCCAAAGGAAATCGCCGCCAGCCGCACGATGGTGCGATAGATGTCGGCGATGAAGGCGTTGGGGGCAAGCCGGTCCCATGGCTGTTTTTGCCGGGCAATGAAAAAACCGGCAACGATGATCAGGGCAAAGGCCGAAAGCGCGATCAGCGCCAGCGGCAGGAACGCCACCACCTGCCTTGCCCGGCTTGCAAAACGCTGCATGGCCGGGCTGATGCGCTCGGCAATATCGGTTGAAACCCCGACCTCGTTCTGAATGGCCACCACCCCCTCGACGCGGCCGACCAGTTCATCCAGCCGCTCGCCGGCGCTGGCATCCAGGGTGGTGCCGCGCAGGGTCACCACCCCCTTGGAAACCGAAACCGTCACATCGTCATAGCCGTCAAGCTCGCTCAGGATACCACGGATCTTGGTGGCCATGGCCGCGTCCTGCTCAAGCTGGGCGGCGCCGTTTTCGGTGGTAATGGTGCCATCCTGCGCCAGTGCCGGCATTGCCAAAGCCAGAAAAAGGGTCGCAAAAACAAGGCGAAATATCTGCATGATCGTTCCTGAAATGGATGGCACCGGCCCAGCGGGCGGCCCGAAAGGGATTCGGCGCACAATAGCGCCCCGTCGCCGGCGCGAAAAGAGGCCGCAGCGCCCGGGCGGTTCAGCTTGAGATCTGCTCGCGCAGGATCGACGCGGTGAGCGAGAACATCAGATAGATCCCGGCAAAGATCAGGAAGGCCAGAACGGTGTTTTCGAACGCCCGGGGATAGGTGGCCTCGTCCGGCGCGACCGGGCGCACGCCCAGTTCAAGATAGCGGGTCTGCTTGTTGGCTTCGATGCGGGCGGTTTCCAGCTGCTCCAGGGCCTGCTGCATCAACAGGATCCGGGTTTCCAGGTTGGTCTGGGCAATGGCCAGCTTGCCCTGGATCGCGGCCAGCGAGCCGCTGCCATTGCCGTTGTCGGTAAGCTTGGCACGCAGGTCGGAGATCACCTGCTCCAGCCGGGAAATATCGCCCTTCACCCCCTCGACACGGGCCTGGTTCGGCCGTGGGTTTGCCTCGAGCTGGGCCAGTTCGAGCTTCTTTTTCAAAAGCTCCACCTCGAAGGAATTGATCTGTCCCATGATCGCCGCGCCTTCGCTGCCCGCGTCCAGCACGCCCATCTCCTCCTGCAACCGCTGCACCTCCTGCTGGGCGGCAAGCATCTTGGCCTCGGCCTCTTCGTAACTTTCGCGCGCCCCCTTCATCTGATCCTCGCGCTTGCGCTGGGTCAGGTGGTCCACCCTCTCCTCGGCATAGCGGATCAGCGCCTCGGAATATCGTGCCGAGGTTTGCGGATCGGCGGCGATCACCTCCATCTTGATGATCCCCTCGGACGGGTCATAGCCGATCTTCACGTTGCGCTTGTAGAGCTTGTAGGCCTGTTCGTTGCTGGCATTTGCCGGCAGGCGCTGGATCGGGTCGATCTCGGGGTTCGAGAAGTGGCTTTTGAACCCCACCTCCTTGTCCAGCCGCAGCATGGCATCGCGCGAGGTCAGGAAGCTCTGCACGGTGATCGAATCCTGCGAGGTGGCAAGGCCCGAGCCGGAAAACAGGCTGCCCAGACCGCCCCCGCCGCCACTGTCGGCCTTCTGAATCACGAATTCGGACCTGGTGGCATACATCGGGGTCGCCACCATGTAATAATAGTACCCCGCCAGCAGCGTCGGCAGAAGCACGAAAAACGCCAGGCGGGTGAACAGCAGCACCATCTTGCGGCGCCGGCGCCTGGCAAGATCAAGCTGGATTTCCATGATCGACTTGGAGCGCGCGGCGGCATCCATCACGTCCTTGGAGGGCAGCTTTGCCTTGGGGTCCACGACCTGCGGCAGCTGCCCGTCCTGGCCCGCGCCAGGGGTTTCGCCTTCGGCGGTGACAAGCTCGAGCATGGCCGAGCGCTTGAACGGGTCGATGCCGGCGCGGCGCAGCAGGCGCACCGCGTCATAGTCGGAGGTGGCGGCCAGGCCGTGCCTGGTGGCGACGCGCCGGGCCATGCGCAACTGGCGGCCGGTCAGCCCCTCCTTGCGGATCGCGGCGAGCTCTTCTTCGACAGAGGGGGCGGCGCCGGTCTGCCCTGCCCCGCCCTGCCCTGCCGCGGGCGGTTCTGCGCCGGCCTGGCCGCCACCTGCGGCAGCGGTGGGAAACCGCCCTTCGGGAAAGCCGTCTTCCTGCGGACCAAGGGCCGCCTCTTCCATCGGGTTGAGCTGACGCGGCTGGCGCGCCGTCGTACTGGCAGCCTGGCTGGCCGGGGCCTGCGCCGAGGAGCGGCGCACGCGGAATTTCCTAACCCTGGGTTTCGTAGTCATAAAGCTGCCTCGCCTCTTCCAAGGTGTCAAACATGTGGAGTTGCCCATCCCTGAGCACCGCCGCCGAGCGGCAGAATTTTTCGAGCGTTTTCGCCTGATGCGAAACGACGATGACGGTCGCGGTCTCCAACCGCTGGCGCAGCACATCCCCGGCCTTGCGGTTGAACTCGGCATCGGTGGTGTTGGGCATGCCTTCGTCGATCAGGTAGATGTCGAAATCCAGCGCCAGCAACAGCGAAAAGGTGAAGCGCGCGCGCATGCCCTGGCTATAGGTGCCTACCGGCATGTCGTAATATTCCTCGAGCCCGCAGAGCCAGCGCGTGAACGCTTCGAGATAATCCGGGTCGAGCCCATAGAGGCGGGCGATGTAGCGGGCATTTTCCTTGGCCGAGAGCTTGGGCACCACCCCGCCCATGAAGCCAAGCGGAAACGACACCCGCGAGGTGCGCCGGATCTCGCCTTCATCGGGTTTTTCCAGCCCCGCCATCATGTTGACCAGCGTGGTCTTGCCGGTACCGTTGGGCGCGAGGATGCCAAGCGAGTTTCCCAATTCCACGCGAAACGAGGCGCGATCAAGGATGATCTTGCGCTGTTTTCCCGTCCAGAAGGACTTGCTCACATTGATGAATTCAAGCATCGGGGTCGCCCCGCTCTCTCACTCTTTGCCTCATCTGACTGGCCGCATTGTACGCACCATATCCCGTATTCCCTAACAAACGCTGATCGGCGTCGCTGGACGGGTTTTGTTCCATTATGTGGGCGATTGCGGCCCACATGCAACGAATATCCGGCGATTGTGCCGAATTTATGGCAAATCCCGGGGGCAAGGCGGCATTGTTGCGCGATTCGGGACGAAGGCAGGCCGGGCCGGACGGTCCGATCCGCCACGAGGGACGATACCCGGTACAAGATCGCACGCAGAGGCCTTTACCCCCAGGCTGGCGCTTCACACGCCCCACATCTTGGCCTATATGGGAGCAACGACAGGTCGGGCCGCATCGTCAGGCCCGCGCAAGCCAGGGGGGAGACAGGTGAGACACGTGGCGATGGCGCTTGTCCTGGCGGCTCTCTGGCTGTTGCTTTCCGGCATCTTCGAGCCCCTCATTCTGGGCTATGGGGCGGTTTCGGTCGCGGTGGTGATCTGGGCCATGGCGCGGATGGAGCGGATCGACGGATATGTTCCGGCATGGCGGCTCAAGCCAATTGCCTTTCTGGGGTTTTTCTTCTGGCTTCTCAAGGAGATCGCCAAGGCAAACTGGGCCGTGACCAAGGTCATCCTGTCGCCTGCCATGGGCCTGCGCCAGCACCTTTTCGCGGTCCCGGTCAGCAGCAGGACCGACGTGGCGCAGGTGACTTTTGCCAATTCCATCACCCTGACGCCGGGCACCATCACCATCGAAACCGAGCCGGGGCGGTTCCTGGTCCATGCCCTGAGCTTTTCCGACGAAACGCCGGCAGAGCTGGCCGATATGGACCGGCGGATCGCCGCCGTGGAAAGTGGGGCGCCATGATGTTTGCCATCGCCGCAATCGCCATTCTCGTTGCCATGGGGCTGACCTTCTGGCGGCTGGTCGCGGGGCCGACCCTTTATGACCGGGTGCTGGCGGTCAATGGCTTCGGCACCCTGGCGGTGCTGTTGATCGCGATTCTGGGGTTTCTGAACGGGCGGCCGGATTTCCTTGATATTGCGCTGCTTTACGCGCTGATCAACTTTGTCGGCACCATCGCCATCCTCAAGTTTTTCCGCTATCGCGCCATTGGGGACGCGACCCCGCGCGGCGACGAGGTGCAGAAATGAGCTGGCTTGAACAGATTCAGCAGATCGCGGCCTGGGCGCTGATCCTGTCGGGGTCTTTCTTCCTGCTGATCGGGGCGCTGGGGGTGGTGCGGCTGCCGGATTTCTGGTCGCGGCTGCATGCGGCAAGCGTGTCCGACAGCGCCGGCATGATCCTGCTGTTTCTGGGCATGGCGGTCTATTCCGGGCTGACGCTGGTCACGGTCAAGCTGGCGATCATCGGCCTGTTTCTGTTTCTGACCGGCCCCACCTCGACCCATGCCACCGCCAACGCGGCGCTGGTCTCGGGCCTGCGGCCGCATGAGGGCGAGGGGCTGACCGCCGATGAGCCCCTGCCGCAAGCGCCCGAGCCGGACGCCCCGGCCACCACCGAGCAAACCTCGGAGCACGCGTCATAGACACCTTCATCGACATATCCCTGTTTACCTTTCTGGTGGCGATCGCGCTGGCGGCGGTGCAGATGCGCAGCCTGTTCGCGCTGGTCATGCTGTCAGGCGCGTTCAGCCTGGTCTCTGCCGGCCTGTTCGTGACCCTGGACGCGGTGGATGTGGCCTTTACCGAAGCCGCGGTCGGGGCCGGGATTTCGACGGTGCTGATGCTGGGCACCCTGGCGCTGACCAGCCGGTACGAGCGGCCGCCGGCGCACAGGCCGTGGCTGCCCCTGTTCGTGGTGGTGGTCACCGGGGCGGCGCTGATCTATGGCACGCTGGACATGCCGAATTTCGGCGATGCCAGGGCGCCGGCCATGACCCATGTGATGCCGGAATACATGCAGCGCGAGCCGCATGAAATCGGCGTGCCCAATATCGTCACTGCCATATTGGCCAGCTATCGCGGCTATGACACGATGGGCGAAACCGCGGTGGTGTTTACCGCCGGCATCGGGGTGGTCGCGCTGCTCTCGGCGCTGGCGCGCAGGCGGCGGCGCAAGGGCGACGGGGCGGAGGAGGAAAGCTGATGCGCCACCACCTTATCCTGCGGGTCATCACCAAGATTCTGGTGGGCACGATCATGCTGTTTGCCTTCTATGTACAGTTTCACGGCGATTTCTCGCCCGGCGGCGGGTTTCAGGCCGGGGTGATCATGGCGGTGGCCTTCATCCTTTATGGCATCGTTTTTTCGGTCGAGACCGTTCAGCAGGCAATGCCGCCATGGCTGGTGCACAGGGCGATGGCGCTGGGGCTGTTGATCTATGCCGGTACCGGCGCGCTGGCGCTGCTGCTGGGCTACGATTTTCTGGACTATGCCGCGCTCAATGCCCATGACCCGGAACATGGCCAGGAGCTGGGCATCGCCCTGGTCGAGGGCGGGGTCGGCATCACCGTCACCGCGGTCATGCTGTCGATCTATTACGCCTTTGTCGGCCGCACGCCGGTCATCAGCGACGAGGAATGGTGATGCAGGGCGGGACGTGGGAATTTCTGGTCGGCCATGCCAATTACTGGCTGTTCGTGCTGCTGATGATGACCGGGCTTTACATCGTCGTGGCCAAGGGCAATTTCATCAAGAAGATCATCGGCCTGAACATGTTTCAATCGGCGGTGATCATGCTCTATATCTCGATGGGCAAGGTGGCCGGAGGGACCGCGCCGATCTTTCCGCTGGACCTGGAGATCGACCCGGCCACCACCTATAGCAACCCGCTGCCGCATGTGCTGATGCTGACCGCGATCGTGGTGGGGATCGCCACCACCTCGCTGGCGCTGGCGCTGATCGTGCGCATCCGCGAGGAATATGACAGCATCGAGGAACAGGGGATCTGGGAGGTCGAGCACGAGATGTCGATGCGCGAGCGGCGCCAGTATGGCGAAGCGCTCGGAGGGCCCGAGTGATGAGCAGCGCCCCCCTTGCCGAGAACGCGCCCGAAGGCGCGGCGCAGGCGGCGCTGAGCCTGGTTGACCACCTGCCGGTGCTGGTGGTGATCGTGCCGTTTCTGACCGCGCCGCTTCTGGTACTGCTGGGGGCGCGGCGGCTGACCTGGCCGCTGACCTTTGCGGCGGTCCTGTCTTCGCTGGTGGTGTCGCTGATGCTGCTGGGGCAGGTGCTGGACGGGACCGCGATCAGCTATCACATCGGGGGCTGGGCGCCGCCGCTGGGCATCGAATACCGCATAGATGCCGCCAATGCCTTTGTCATGGTGATCGTCAGCGCCATCGCGGCGGTGATCCTGCCCTATGCCCGGGCCTCGGTCCGGGCCGAGATCCCGGCCCGCCATTACATCCTGTTTCACGCGCTGTTTCTGCTCAGCTTCACCGGGCTTCTGGGGGTGGCGGCGACCGGGGACGCGTTCAACCTGTTCGTGTTTCTCGAAATCTCGTCGCTTTCGACCTATGTGCTGGTGGCGCTGGGGGCGGCGCGGGACAAGCGCGCCCTGACCACGGCGTTCAACTACCTGCTGATGGGCACCACCGGGGCCACCTTCTTTGTGATCGGCATCGGCTTTCTCTACATGTCCACCGGCACCCTGAACATGGCCGATCTGGCCCGGCTGATTGCCGAACATGGCACCAACCGCACCATCCATGCGGGCTTTGCCTTCATCATCGTCGGCATGGGGCTGAAGGTGGCGATGTATCCGCTGCATCTGTGGCTGCCCAATGCCTATACCTATGCCCCCAGCGCGGTCAGCGCCTTCCTCGCCTCGACCGCCACCAAGGTCGCGGTCTATGTGCTGCTGCGCTTTCTGTTCACGGTGTTCGGGCCGGATTATCCGTTCGAGGTGGTGGCGCTGAAATGGGTGGTGCTGCCGCTGGCGCTCCTGGCCATGTTCGCGGCCAGTTTCATCGCCATCTTTCAGGTCAATTTCAAGAAGATGCTGGCCTATAGCTCGATCGCGCAGATCGGCTACATGCTGCTGGGCATTGCGCTGTTGTCGGAAACCGGGCTGAGCGGCAGCATCGTGCACCTGTTCAACCACGCCATCACCAAGGCGACGCTGTTCATGGTGATCGGCGCCTATGTGCTGCGCGCCGGCGGGGCGTTCTATCGCGATATCGAGGGGATCGGGCGGGTCATGCCCTGGACCACCGCCGCCGGCGTGATTGGCGGGCTCAGCCTGATCGGGGTGCCGGGCACGGCCGGGTTCATCTCGAAATGGCTGCTGGTGCAGGCGGCGCTTGAGCGCGGCTGGTGGTGGCTGGCGCTGGCGATTGTCGGCTCGTCGCTGCTGGCGGTGATCTATGTCTGGAAGGGGATCGAGGCGGTCTATCTGCGCCCCCCGCGCGAGGATGTGGACCGGCGCGAGGCCCCCCTTTCCATGCTGGTGCCGATCTGGATCATGGCCGGGGCCTGCATCTATTTCGGCCTGTCGGCAGAGCAGACGGTGGGGGCCGCACGCGCGGCCGCCGAGGCACTGATGAACGGCGTCTCTGAGGTGGTGATTTTCGGGGCGGTGGGCAAATGACGGATCTGGCAACCCTGATCGGCCTGACCATGGCGTTGCCGCTGGCGGCGGCGGTGATGAACCCGCTGCTGCGCCACCGCCACAACCTGCGCGACAGCCTGACGCTCGTGGCGGCGATGGCGACCTTTGCCACGGTGCTGGCGATCCTGGCGCAGGTCGGCAATGCCACCACCCCGGCCCTGCCGGCGCTCAGCGTGATGCCGGGGCTGGACATCGCCTTCAATGTCGAGCCGCTGGGCCTGATGTTTGCCATCCTGGCCTCGGGGCTCTGGATGGTGACGCATCTTTATGGCGTGGGCTACATGCGCGGAAACCACGAGCGCCACCATGCCCGTTTCTTTGCCGCCTTTTCCCTGGCCATTGCCAGCGTCATGGGGCTGGCCTTTGCCGCCAACATGTTCACGCTGTTCCTGTTCTATGAACTGCTGACCCTTTCCACCTTTCCGCTGGTCGCCCACAAGGGCACGCCCGAGGCGATGCGCGGCGCCAGGACCTATCTGGGTATCCTGATCGGCACCTCGATCGGCTTTCAGCTGGTGGCGGTGATCTGGACCTATACCCTGACCGGCACGCTGGACTTCACCAGGGGCGGTATCCTCGAGGGGCATGTGGCCGGCACGCTGGTGCCGGTGCTGCTGGCGCTCTATGCCTTTGGCATCGGCAAGGCGGCGCTGATGCCGTTTCACCGCTGGCTGCCGGCGGCCATGGTCGCCCCCACCCCGGTCAGCGCGCTGTTGCATGCGGTGGCGGTGGTCAAGGCCGGCGTGTTTACCATGCTCAAGGTCGGCATCTATATCTTCGGCATTGATTTCCTGGCGAAAACCGGCGCTTCGACCTGGCTGATGTGGCTGGCGGCCTATACCATCATCGCCGCCTCGGTCATTGCCATGTACCAGGACAACCTCAAGCGCCGACTGGCCTATTCGACCATTTCGCAGCTGGCCTATATCACCCTTGGCATGGCGCTGGCGAGCTCGATGGGGGTGCTGGGCGGGGGGCTGCATATCGCCACCCATGCGCTGGGCAAGATCACGCTGTTCATGGCGGCGGGCTCGATCTATGTCGCCACCCACAAGACCGAGATCAGCGACATGCAGGGGCTGGGGCGGGCGCTTCCGGTCACCTTTGGAGCGTTCCTGATCGGGGCGCTCAGCATTATCGGCCTGCCGCCGCTGGCGGGAAGTTGGTCGAAATGGCTGCTGATCCTGGGGGCGGCGGATGCGGGCCAATGGGTGATGATCGCGGTGCTGATGGTCTCGTCGCTGCTCAATATCGCCTATCTGGTGCCGGTCGCGGCGCGCGCCTTCTTCCTGCCTGCCCCCGAAGGCACGCCGCGCAAATGGGCCGAGGCCGGGCCGCTGGTCTGGGGGCCGCCGGCGGCAACCGCCATCGGCTGCATCCTCCTTTTCTTCTACGCAGGCGCCGTCGCCGATTTCCTGGCCCCGATCGCAGAGGTGGTGAAATGAGCGAACCCACGGAAAACCTGCCCGCCCTGGGCCGCCTGCTGGGCCTGATCGAGCGGCATTTCTTCAAGCTGTTGTTGCTGGCCGCCCTGGGCGTACTGATTGCCGGCTTCCTGATCGATATGCACCCCAAGAACCGGGCCGAGAGCTTTCGCGGTTTCTATGCCGCCTTCGGTTTTGTCAGCCTGACCGTGCTCCTTGGCGCGGTGACAGTGCTCAAGGCCCTGGTCGGGAGACCTGAAGATTACTACGGCGACAAGTCCACCAATGGCGAACCGTACCCTGCCGATCAGCTGGAGGTGCGCGACCATGACGTTTGACACCTTCCCCACCGCCTTTCTGTTTCTGGCCGCGGCGGGCCTGATCCCGGTGCTGCCGGCGCGGCTGCGTGGGCCGGTGCTGGTGGGGCTGCCGGCGCTTGCCGCCTGGCAGGTGTGGAACATGCCCCTGGGCAACCACCTGCAGCTTGGCCTGATGGGGCTGGACCTGGAGCTGATGCGGGTGGACAGGCTCAGCCGCATCTTCGGGCTGATCTTTGCGATCATGGCGTTTCTGGGCAACCTCTATGCCTGGCATGTGCGCGATATCGTGCAACAGGTGGCGGCGCTGATCTATGCCGGGGCGACGATCGGCGCGGTCTTTGCCGGCGACCTGATCACGCTGTTCATCTATTGGGAGGGCACCGCCATTGCCAGCGTGTTCCTGATCTGGGCGCGCCGGACCCAGGGCGCCTATGCCACCGGCATGCGCTATCTGATCGTGCAGGTGGGCTCGGGCGTGCTGCTGATCGCGGGGGCGGCGCTGTTCTGGCGCGAGACCGGCACGCTGGAATTTCGCCTGATGACCCTTGAGAGCCCCGGCACCTGGCTGATCTTCCTGGCCTTCGGCATCAAGGCGGCGTTTCCGCTGCTGCATAACTGGCTGCAGGACGCCTATCCCGCCGCCACCGTTACCGGCACGGTCATCCTGTCGGGTTTCACCACCAAGCTTGCCATCTATGCGCTCGCACGCGGCTTTGCCGGCACCGAGATCCTGATCTATATCGGCACGATCATGACCCTGTTTCCCATCTTTTATGCCGAGATAGAAAACGACATGCGCCGGGTGCTGGCCTACAGCCTGAACAACCAGTTGGGCTTCATGGTGGTCGGCGTCGGAATCGGGACCGAGATGGCAATCAACGGCACCGCCGCCCATGCCTTTGCCCATATCCTCTACAAGGGACTGCTGTTCATGGGGGTCGGGGCGGTGCTGTTTCGTACCGGCACCTCCAGGGTGAGCGACCTGGGCGGATTGTACCGCACCAT
>CAZPDV010000036.1:0-11382 GCA_964585355.1 uncultured Aliiroseovarius sp. | reverse complement strand
GCGATTGCCTCGGCCAGCAGGTCGGGCTGTTTCGGCGGCACCAGAAGCCCGTCGATGCCAAAGCGGATCAGTTCCGGCACCCCCCCCGCCGCAGTGCCGATGGTGGGCACTTCGCAACTCATCGCCTCCATATAGGCAACGCCCAGCGGCTCGTGCCACGAGGCCAGCACGAAGATATCCGCCGCCAGCAGATGGGCGCGCACCTGGCCTGCGTCGATCGCCCCCAGCAGGCGCACATGCTCCTGCAGGTTCAGCGCCTCGAGATGCGCCTGCAACTCGGCATGGAAACCGGCGCCGCCATCGTCATCTTCGCCGGCAATGTCCAGCTCCACCTGCAAGCCCTGATCCAGCAGCAGGCGCACCGCCTGCATCAGGTCCTGATGCCCCTTGACCACATTGAGCCGCCCGCAGGAAAAAAGCCGGATCGGGGCGCCGGGGCGCGGGGGCTCATACGGCGCGTCGCGCTTCATCTCGTCGGGATCGACCCCCATGGGCCGCACCGGCAGGCGGGCCGGCAGCGCCGCGCCCAGTTCGGCGGTCAGTTCGCGCCTGAGCTTTTCGGTTATCACCGTGCCAAAGGCCGCGCCCTGCCATTTGAACGCCTGGCCCGGCCCGTAATCGGACAGGGGCCCGTGCAGGGTCAGGCTGTAGCGCGGCCCGCCCATGCGCCTTGCCAGCGCCGCCACCAGTGCCGCGCGCCCGCAGGAATGCACATGCACATGCCCGATCCCCCGCCGCGCCGCCTCGCGCTTGAGCCGCCGCGCGGCCGGGGCCGACAGCGCCAGATCGCGCCAGATGCCGGCGCGTTCGCGCGCGCGGGTGAGGAAGGGCAGCCGCGCCCATGCCGGCAGCAGGTCGCGCCGCGGCAGGCCAAGATACAGCGTGCGCGCCATGGCCTCGGCCGACCAGGCATGCGCGATCAGCCCGGCCGGCGGCTTGCGGGTGGAAAACAGCGTGACCTCGGCCCCCATGCGCTCAAGCGCGGCCAGTTCACGCCAGAAGAAGATATGCGTCTGGCCGGGAAATTGCGGAACGAGGTAGCCGATTTTCAAGCGGTCGGGCATGGCGTCTTTTCATGGCATTGAAACATGTGCTGCTTTATAGCCCTAGAGAGGCAGAGTGTCAGGATTATGACGGGCAAGGTCAACATCATCATTCCGGCAAGCAACGAGGCGGCGCTGATCGGGGGCTGTCTGCGGGCGGTTCTGGCCAGCGAGGGCGTGGCGACGGCGCGGCTGATCGTGGTCGCCAATGGCTGTCAGGACGCCACCGCCGATGTGGCGCGCAGCCTTGCCGGGGCGGCGCAGGCGCGCGGCTGGGAACTTGAGGTGCTGGAACTGGCGCGCGGGCACAAGCCCGGCGCGCTCAATGCCGGCGATGCGGCCGCCGGGCCGGGGCCGCGGGTCTATCTGGACGCGGATGTAGAGGTCAGCCCGCCGCTTCTGGCCCAGCTTTGCCGGATCCTGGCGGCAGAGGCGCCCCGCTATGCCAGCGGCACGGTGGAAATCCCGCGCCCCAAAACCGCTGTCAGCCGCGCCTATGCCCGGATCTATGCGCAGGTGCCGTTCATGGTGACCGGGGTGCCCGGCTGTGGCCTGTTCGCGGTCAACCCGGCGGGGCGGGCGCGCTGGGGCGACTGGCCCGACATCATCGCCGACGACACCTTTGCCCGGCTGCATTTCACCCCGGAGGAGCGGGTGCTGGCCCCGGCGCGCTATCGCTGGCCGGTGGTCGAGGGCTGGCGTGCCCTGATCCGGGTGCGGCGGCGGCAAAATGCCGGCGTGCGCCAGATCGCGGCGACCTATCCGGCACTGGGCGCCAATGACGACAAGCCCCGGTTCACCGCCCGGCGGGCGGCCGCGATGGCGCTGCGCGACCCGGTGGGGTTTGCGGTTTATGCCGGGGTCGGGCTGATCGCGCGGCGCGGCGGCGGACAGGGCTGGAGCCGCGGTCGATGAGCATGCTTGCCCGCCTCAGCCAGAGCAACAGCCTGATCGCGCGCGCCGTGCGCTCGTCGGCGCTGACCGTGGCCGGCTTCGGTGCGAGCCAGCTGATCCGGCTCGTCACCAACCTGATCCTGACCCGCCTGCTGTTTCCCGAGGCCTTCGGCCTGATGGCGCTGGTCTCGGTGGTGCTGCTGGGGCTGGGGCAGTTTTCGGATGTGGGCATCGGCCCCTCGATCATGCAGTCGAAACGCGGCGACGACCCCGATTTCCTCAACACCGCCTGGACCATCCAGGCGATTCGCGGCGTGCTGCTGTTTGTGACCGCCTGCGCGCTGGCCTGGCCGGCCTCGCAGATCTATGACGCGCCGGAACTGATGCGGCTGTTGCCGGTGGCGGGCCTGACCCTGCTGATCACCGGGTTCAACCCCACCAACCTTGAAAGCGCGCACCGGCACATGCGGCTGGGGCGGCTGACGGTGATCGACATTTCCACCCAGGTCGTCGGGGTGCTGATCGCCATGACGCTGGCCTGGTGGCTGCGCTCGGTCTGGGCGCTGGTGATTTCGGGCGTGGCCTCGGCGCTGTTTCAGCTCTGGGTCTATCGGCGCTTCCTGCCGGGCATCCGCAACCGGTTCCGCTGGGAACCCGCCGCCCGGCATGAGCTGATCCGCTTCGGCAAGTGGATTTTCCTGTCCACGGTCTGCGGCTTTGCCTTCTCGCAAAGCGACAAGATCATCCTGGGCAAATACCTGCCGCTGGATGCGTTCGGGGTGTACAATATCGGGTTTTTCCTGGCCTCGTTCCCGCTGATGCTGGGCAGCATGGTCAATCAGAAGGTGGTTATTCCGATCTATCGCGAGTGCCCGCCGGACCGGAGCCGCGCCAATTTTCTGAGCCTCCGGCGCATGCGCATGGCGATGACGGCGGGGCTGATCGTGCTGGTGACGCTGTTTTCGGCCTCGGGCGTGTGGCTGGTCGATCTGCTCTATGACCCGCGCTATCACGCGGCCGGGGCGGTGGTGGTGCTGCTGGCGCTGATGCAGATCCCCACCGTGATTCAACTGACCTATGACCAGGCGGCGCTGGCCGCAGGCGACAGCCGCCGGTTCTTCGTGCTGACCCTGGCGCGGGCGGCGTTCATGATTGCGGGCCTGCTGCTGGGGCTGCGCCTGGGCGGGCTGTTCGGCGCGATCCTGGGCCAGGGCGCGGCGCGGGCGGCGGTCTATCCGGTGACCGTGTGGCTGGCGCGGCGGGTCGGGGCGTGGGATCCGCTGCATGACGTGATATTTGCCGGGCTCGGGCTGATCGGCGCGGCGCTGGCGCTCTGGCTCAACCATAGCGCCATTGCGGCCCTGCTTGCCGGGGCCGGTGCGGCCGGAATTTCACCCTGATTCTGCCTGAAAGGCCGCTTCAGGACCGGCTTCTTGCCTCAATATCTCCGCAATCGCCGCCTATGTGATATGCTATCGGAAGGGTAACGGTTGATGAGCGCAAATGATTCCCGCCCGCCTGTGGGCGACACGGATATTGCCATTATCGGCATGGCGGCCCATCTGCCCGGCGCGGATGGGCTGGAGGCATATTGGGAGCTGCTGAGCGCGGGCCACTCGGCGATCCGGCGGCTGAGCGACGAGGAATTGCTGGCCGCCGGCGAAGATCCCGCGCGCATTGCCCGACCCGATTACGTGCCCTTTGCCGCGCCGCTTGAGGGATTTGCCGATTTCGAGCCCGAATTTTTCGGCTTTTCCCCCAAGGAAGCCGCGATCATGGACCCGCAGCATCGCCAGTTTCTGGAAGTCGGCTGGGAGGCGCTGGAAAATGCCGGCCACATGCCCGAGAATTTCGCCGGGGCAATCGGGGTTTATGCCGGCTGCGGCATGGGCAGCTATTTCTATTTCAACGTCTGCTCGAACCCCGATCTGGTCGAGGATGTGGGCATGTTCCTGTTGCGCCACACCGGCAATGACAAGGATTTCCTGACCACGCGGCTCAGCCATGTGCTTGACCTCAAGGGGCCGTCGGTGAACGTGCAGACCGCCTGCTCGACCTCGCTGGTGGCGGTGCATTACGCGGCCCAGGCGCTGCTCAACGGCGAATGCGACATGGCGATTGCCGGCGGCGTGACGCTCGAGATCCCGCAGCATCGCGGCTATATCTACAAGGAGGGCGAGGTGCTCAGCCCCGACGGCGCCTGCCACGCCTTCGACCACCGCGCCCAGGGCACGGTTTTCGGCTCGGGCGCGGGGGCGGTGGTGCTGCGCCGGGCCAAGGACGCGATCGCCGATGGCGACCATATCTGGGCGATCATCAAGGGCTCGGCGGTGAACAACGACGGCGCCGACAAGGCCGGCTACCTGGCGCCCTCGGTGGGCGGACAGGCGGCGGCGGTGGCCGATGCGCTGGCCATTGCCGACGTGCCGGCCGACAGCATCGACTATGTGGAATGCCACGGGACCGGCACCTATCTGGGCGACCCGATCGAGGTTGCCGCCCTGACCGAAGCCTTTCGCGAAAGCACCGATGCCACCGGCTTTTGCCGGATCGGCAGCGTCAAGACCAATATCGGCCATCTGGACACCGCCGCCGGGGTGGCCGGGCTGATCAAGACCGCGCTGGCGCTCACGCATCGGCAGATCCCGCCGTCGCTGGGCTATGAGGCGCCCAACCCGGCGATCGAATTTGCCAGTTCGCCCTTCAAGGTGGCCGAGCGCCTGACCGACTGGCCCAGTGCCGACCGGCCGCGCCGGGCCGGGGTCAACGCCCTGGGCGTGGGCGGCACCAATGCGCATGTGGTGCTGGAGGAGGCGCCGCAACCCGCGCCCTCCGAGCCCAGCGACTGGCCGTTTCAGCTGCTCACCCTGTCGGCCCGCAGCGAGGCCGCGCTCGACGCCGCCAGCCAGCGCCTGGCCCGCCACCTCAGAGCGCATCCCGAACAGCCGCTTGCAGACATTGCCGCAACCCTGCATCGCGGCCGGCGCGCCTTTGAAAAGCGCCGGGTGGTGGTGGCCGAAAGCCATGACGAGGCCGCCCGCCTGCTTGCCGAAAACGACCCGCGCCGGGTGTTCAGCCACAGCCTGCTGCCCGCCGCCCCGCAGGTGGCGTTCATGTTCCCCGGCGGCGGCGCGCAATATGCCACCATGGCGCGCGACCTGTATCAGACCGAGCCGGTCTTTGCCGAATGGATGGACCGGGGGCTGGATTTCCTTGCCCCGCGGCTGGATTTCGACCTGCGCGCGCTGTGGCTGCCGGAAGGCGAAGCCGCCACGCAACAGGCCGAGGCCCGCCTGAAGGCGCCCAGCGTGCAGTTGCCGCTGATCATGCTGGTGGAATATGCGCTGGCGCAGTTGTGGATCAGCTGGGGGGTCACGCCCAGCGCGCTGGTGGGCCATTCCATGGGCGAAAATACCGCCGCCTGCCTGGCCGGGGTGATGGAGTTCGAGGCATGTATCGAGCTGGTGCATCTGCGCGGCAAGCTGATGGATGAAGTGCCGGCGGGCGGGATGCTCAGCGTGCCGCTTGCCGCCGATGACCTGCGCGCCTATCTTGGCGATGATATTGATATTGCCGCAGAAAATGCGCCCGGCCTGTCGGTGGCCTCGGGCCCCGATGCGGCGCTCGATGCGCTTTCTGCCCGCCTGGCCCAGGACGGGATCGAGACCAGCCGCATCCCCATCGACATCGCCGCCCACAGCCATATGCTCGACCCGGTGCTGGACCGCTTTCGCGCCTTCGTCGCCTCGATCAGGCTGAGCCCGCCGCGCATTCCGGTGATCTCGAACCGCACCGGCAGGCCGCTCACCGCGCAACAGGCCACCAGCCCGGAATACTGGGTCGATCACCTGCGCCACATGGTGCGCTTTGCCGATTGCATTGGCGAGCTGGCGCGCGAGCCCGGCCGGGTTTTCATCGAAATGGGGCCGGGGCGGGCGCTGTCCTCGCTGGCGCGCGCGCACCCGGATGTCAGCGCCAATCAGGTGATCTCGACCCTGCGCCACCCCGACGACCCGGTGGCCGACGACATCTATTTCATCTCCGCGCTGGGCCGGCTCTGGGCGCTGGGCGGCAGCTTCGACTGGCCGCAGCTCTGGGGCGAGGCACCGCGCCGCCGCGTGCCCCTGCCCACCTATCCGTTTCAGCGCGCGACCTATTATATCGAGCCGGGCAAGGACCACGCCCCCACCGCCAGCCTGCCCATGCGGCAGGAAAACATGGCCGATTGGGGCTATGCGCCGGTGTGGAAACGCGCCTGTCCCGACTGCCCGGCCGACCTGGCCAGTGCCGACCGGCACGATTGGCTGATCTTCGAGGACGAGACCGGGCTGGCCGCGCGCGTCGCCGCCCGCCTGCGCGCGCTGGGCCACCGGGTCACCAGCGTGCGCGCCGGCGATGCCTTTGCCCGCGACGGGGCCGACAGCTTTGTCCTGCCGCCGGAACAGGGCCGCGCCGGCTATGACGCGCTGATCCGCACCCTGATTGCCGAGGGGCGCGCCCCGGACCGCATCGCGCATTTCTGGCTGGTGACCGCGCGCGAGGCCTACCGGCCCGGCTCGTCGTTCTTTCACCGCAACCTGGAGCAGGGCTTTTTCAGCCTGCTGTTCCTGGCGCAGGCCATTGGCGACGAGGGCCTGCCGACCCCGCTGCATATCACCGCCCTTACCACCGGCGCCGCCCAGGTCACGGACGAGCCGCTGCCCTGGCCCGAAAAGGCGACCCTGGCCGGCCCCGCCCGGGTGATCCCGCGCGAGATGGCCGGCATCACGGTGTCGAGCCTGGACCTGGCAGGTGCCGATGCGGCGGTCGAGGAGGTGCTGGAGGAGCTGCTCGCCACTCCCGCCAACCTCACCGCCGCCCAGCGCGGGGGCAAGCGCTTCGAACTGCGCCACGCCCCCGCGCCGCTGCCGGAAAATACCCTGCCCGAGATCGCCCCCGGCAGCGCCTGGCTGATTACCGGCGGTTTTGGCGGTATCGGTCAGACCCTGGCGGCCGAACTGGTACGCCGCTTCAAGGCCCGGATCGTGCTGTTGTCGCGCCGCCCGCTGCCGCCGCGCGCCGACTGGCCCCGCGCCACCGGCCCCGCCGCCCGGCGCATCGCCGCCGTCGAGGCGCTGGAGGCCATGGGCGCCGAGGTCGAGGTGATCGCCGCCGATGTCTCGAATATCGAGGAAATGCGCGCCGCCCGTGCCCGCGCCGAGGCCCGTTTCGGCCGCATCGCCGGGGTGATCCACGGCGCCGGGGTGATCGACGACGCGCCGCTTGCCAGCAAGACCATCGCCGCGATCGAAGATGTCTTTACCCCCAAGATCCACGGCGTGCAGGTGCTCGACCAGGTATTCCCCGACGGCGATCTCGACTGGCTGATCCTGTTTTCCTCGACCTCGACCGCCACCGCGCCGGTGGGGCAGGTGGATTACGTTGCCGCCAATGCCTTCCTCGATGCCTATGCCCAGGCCCGCGCCGGCGGGCGCACGCGGGTCATGGCGCTGGGCTGGGGGATCTGGTCGGATGCGGGCATGGCCGCCGATGCGATGCGCGCCCGCGAAGGCGGCGGCGACGGGCCGGCACAGCCCGTGACGGGCGACACGCCGATGCTCGATCAGACGCTGCTGGACGCGTCCGGGGCGCGGGTCTTTACCGGCGCGCTGTCGCAGGCGGACTGGGTGATCGACGAACACCGGCTGGCCGATGGGCGGGCGCTGCTGCCCGGGACCGGGTTTCTGGAACTGGCCGCCGAAGCGCTGACCGCCCAGGGCGAGGCGCTGCCTTTCGAGATCCGCGACATGAATTTCCTGCGCCCGCTTGCGGTGGCGGGCGACGCGGCCCGGCCGCTGCGGGTAACGCTTGCCCGCTCGGACGAGGGCTATGGGCTGAGCATCCGCGCCGGGGTCAACATGGCCGGGCGCGCGGGCTTTGTGCTCAATGCCGAGGCGCGGCTGGCGCTGGGCACGACCCCGCCGCCGGCGCCGGTGGAGCTTGCCGCGCTCTGGTCCCGGATGGGCGCGCCGGTGACGGCACCGCCGGGTGCCAGCCTGCCCGCGGCGCAATCGGCGCATCTGGCTTTCGGGCCGCGCTGGCAGGTCTTGCGGCGCTTTGCCATGGGCCAGGGCGAAGGCGTGGCCGAACTCAGCCTGCCCGCACAGGCCGCCGGCGACCTGGAGCAGGGCTTTGTCCTGCATCCGGCGCTGATGGATATTGCCACCGGTTGGGCGATGGCGCTGATCCCGTCCTATCAGGCGCGTCATCTTTGGGTTCCGGTTTCCTATCAGGCGGTGCGGGTTTACCGGCCGCTGCCGGACCGGGTGAGCGCCTGGGTGCGGCTGGCCGAGGCCGCGCCGGACAGCCCCTATGCCCGTTTCGACGTGACCATTCTGGACCGCGAGGGCCAGGTCTGTGTCGAAGTCGAGGGGTTCTCGATCCGGCGGCTGGATCAGGGCGTGGCGCTGGAGCTCGATGCCACGCCCGCGCCGTCGGAGGTGATCTTCCCCGATGCGCCCGCCGCCCCGCGCCCCCTTTCCCCGGCCGAAGAGCGCCTGCGCCACAACCTTTCACAGGGCATCCCGGCGGCCAACGGCGGCGCCGCCTTCCTTGCCGCCATGGCCAGCGGGCGGCGGCAGATTTACGTCTCGTCCATGCCGCTGGAGGCGCTGATTGCCCAAAGCGCGGCCGAGGCCGACAGCGCCGCCCGCCCGGCCCAGACCTTCGAGCGCCCGGCGCTGGAGCAGGAATATACCGCCCCCGAAGGCGCGCTGGAGGAGACCCTCGCCGGGTTCTGGCAGGAGCTTCTGGGGGTGGACCGGATCGGCGCCGAGGACAGCTTCTTTGACCTGGGCGGGCATTCGCTGATCGCGGTGCGGCTGTTTGCCCGGATCCGCAAGACCTGGGGCGTGGACCTGCCGATCTCGGCCCTGATCGAGGCGCCAAGCATCCGCGCCCTTGCCGGCCTGCTGGTGGCCGAAGGGGTGGGCGCGGGCACCCCTGACGAGGACGGCCAGGCGTCCGGCCCCGGCCCTGCCCCCGCGCCCCGGCGGCGCTTTACCCACCTGGTGCCGATGCACGAGGGCGAGGGCGGCGAGAAAACCCCGTTTTTCCTGGTCGCGGGCATGTTCGGCAATGTGCTGAACCTGCGCCACCTGGCACATCTTCTGGGCACCGAGCGGCCATTCTACGGGCTTCAGGCCAGGGGCCTTCTGGGCGACGAGGCGCCGCATGACAGCATCCCCGAAGCCGCCGCGGCGATGATCGCCGAAATGCGGCAGGTGCAGCCGCATGGCCCCTACCTGCTGGGCGGATTTTCCGGCGGCGGCATCACCGCCTATGAGATCGCGCAGCAACTCGAAGCCGCCGGCGAGAAGGTGTCGCTGGTGGTGCTTCTGGACACGCCGCTGCCACAGCGCCGGCCGCTGAGCCCCCGCGACCGGCTGCTGATCCAGCTGCAGGAGCTGGCCCGGCATGGCCCCGGATATCTGGGCAAATGGGCGGTGCGCCGGGTGAAATGGGAGCTGGCGCGCCGACGCGGGCGGGCGGGCAGCCCGGCCGAGACCGGCGCTGACCCCGCCGCCGCCGCCAATTTCCACAATGCCGCGATCGAGGCCGCTTTCCTCAAGGCCGTGGCGCAGTACCGGCTTGCCCCCTGGGCCGGCAACCTGGTGCTGTTCCGGCCGCCGCAGATCGGCAAATGGAAGGTCTCGGGCGGGCGCTGGGTGGACCATCAGCGCGCCTATCTGTTCCCCGACAACGACTGGGGCGGCTGGGCCGAGAACCTGCGCGTGCACGAGGTGCCGGGCGACCATGACAGCATGGTGCTGGAGCCCAACGTGCGGGTGCTGGCCGCCGCCATGCGCCGCGAGATCGACGCCGCCGAGGCCGGGCGCATGCCCGCCGCCCCGCCCGCCCCGCAAGCGGAGGCTGCCGAATGACCCCGCCGCGCATCCTGACCGTGATCCTGAACTACAAGACCCCGGAAATGACCCTGGAGGCGGTCAAGGCCGCCCGCCTCGCCATGCAGGGCCTGCCCGGTGCGATCAGCGTGGTGGACAACGATTCACAGGATGGCTCGTTCGAGACCCTGCGGGCCGAGATCGCCGAGCGCGGCTGGGGCGCACAGGTGCGGGTGCTGCAATCCGGGCGCAATGGCGGCTTTGGCGCCGGCAACAATTTCGGCATCCGGGCAGGGTTGCCGGACGGGGGCGCGCCCGATCTTGTCTATATCCTGAACTCCGATGCCTTCCCCGCCCCCGATGCCATCCGCCACCTGGTTGCCGCGCTGGAGGCCGACCCGCAGGCGGGGATCGCGGGCTCGTATATTCACGGCCCGTCCGGCGAGCCGCATGTGACCGCCTTCCGCTTTCCCTCGATCGCCAGCGAGTTTGAAGGCGCGGTGCGGCTGGGGCTGGTCAGCCGGCTCTTGCGCAACCGCGCGGTGCCGCTGCAACCGCTGCCCGAAAGCACCGCCCCGGTGGATTGGCTGGCCGGGGCCTCGATGCTGATCCGGCGTCAGGTGCTGGAGCAGATCGGCATGTTCGACGAGGGGTTTTTCCTCTATTTCGAGGAAACCGACCTGTGCCTGCGCGCCCACCGTGCCGGCTGGCGGGTGCTCTATGTGCCGGACAGCCAGGTGGCCCATATCGGCGGGGTTTCCACCGGCATGAAGCGCTGGGACAGGGTGCCTGGCTACTGGTACGATTCGCGGCTGCGCTATTTCACCGTGAACCACGGGCGGCTCTATGCGCTTGTGGCCACCGGCGCGCATCTGACCGGCGGCCTGATCTGGCGCGCGCGCCGGCTTGTGCAACGCAAGCCCAGGGTCGAGCCGCCATATTTTTTGCGCAATATGCTGCTACATTTCGCGCGATCCCTTTTCGCGCCGCGGGCCGACAGGGGGCGGCTCAGCCCCCGCCCGCCGCGCCCGAAGCCCGAAAGCCAGACCGGAGGCTGAAATGTCTGTCATTCAAGCTGTTTTCATCGGCAATGAAAGCCTGCTCGTGCAATGTGCCGAAAGCTTTGTCGCGCGCGGCGGGGCGATCGCCGCCGTGGTCACCCGCAACGACGAGATCGCCGGCTGGGCCAGGACCGCCGGCATCGGGGTGATCGCGCCGGGGGCCGGGCTGGCCGAGCGGCTGGCGGGGGTCGGGCATGACTGGCTGTTCTCGGTGGCCAATCTCGACATGCTCGGGCCGGAGGTGCTGACCCTGCCCAGCCGCGGCGCCATCAATTTCCACGATGGCCCGCTGCCGGTTTATGCCGGGCTGAACGCGCCGGTCTGGGCGCTGCTCAATGGCGAGACACGCTTTGGCATCACCTGGCACATGATGGAAACCGGCGCCGATACCGGCGACATCGTGGCCCAGGAAATGTTCGACATCGCGCCGGGAGAAACCGCGCTGACCCTCAACACCAAGTGCTATGAGGCCGGCAGCCGCGCCTTCGGGCGGGTGCTGGA
>CAZPDV010000035.1:2066-11517 GCA_964585355.1 uncultured Aliiroseovarius sp. | reverse complement strand
TGCCGTTGGCGCGCACATTGGTGAAATCGCTCAGCGCATTGCGGCGCACGTCGCCGGCCGAGGTGGCAAAGACGATCTGCAGGTCGTCCCATTCGGCCTCGGGCGCATCCACCGGCATGATGGCCGCCACCGTGACCCCGGTGGGGATCGGCAGGATGTTGACGATCGCCTTGCCCTTGGCGGTGCGCCCGCCCTGGGGCAGGCGCCAGGTCTTGAGCTTGTAGACCATGCCCTCGGTGGTGAAGAACAGAAGCTGGGTGTGGGTGTTGGCGACAAACAGCGTGGTCACCACGTCCTCTTCCTTGGTGGCCATGCCCTGCAGGCCCTTGCCGCCGCGCCGCTGCGCCCGGAAATCGGCCAGCGGCGTGCGCTTGATATAGCCGGTCTGGGTGACCGTCACCACCATGTCCTCGCGCTCGATCAGGTCCTCGTCGTCCATGTCGCCGGACCAGTCAACGATCTCGGTGCGCCGGGGCACGGCGAATTGTTCTTTTACCTCAATGAGTTCCTTGCTGATGATCGCCATGATCCGCTCGCGCGAGCGCAGGATGTCAAGATAGTCGCGGATGTTTTCGGCCAGGGTCACCAGCTCGTCGGTGACCTCCTTGACCCCCATGGCGGTCAGCCGCTGCAGGCGCAATTCCAGGATGGCGCGGGCCTGGGTTTCGGACAGGTTATAGGTGCCGTCCTCGTTCATCTTGTGGGTCGGATCGTCGATCAGCCGGATATATTCGGCGATATCCTCGGCCGGCCAGCGCCGGGTCATCAGCCTCTCGCGCGCCTCGGCCGGATCGCGCGAGGCGCGGATGGTGGCCACCACCTCGTCCACATTCGACACCGCCACCGCCAGGCCGCACAGAAGGTGGCTGCGCTCGCGCGCGCGGCGCAGTTCAAACGCGGTGCGCCTTGCCACGACTTCCTCGCGGAAGTCTATGAAATAGCGCAGAAAATCGTAAAGGGTAAGCTGCTCGGGCCGGCCACCGTTGAGCGCCAGCATGTTGCAGCCGAAGCTGGTCTGCATCTGGGTGAAGCGGAACAGCTGATTGAGCACCACCTCGGGCGTCGCGTCGCGCTTGAGCTCGATCACCACCCGCACGCCGATCCGGTCGCTTTCATCCTGCACCGCCGAGATACCCTCGAGCTTCTTCTCGCGCACCAGTTCGGCGATCTTCTCGATCATCGCGGCCTTGTTGACCTGATAGGGGATCTCGTCAAGCACGATGGCATAGCGGTCGCGGCGGATCTCCTCGATCCGGGTCTTGGCGCGGATGACGACGCTGCCGCGCCCCTCAAGATAGGCCTTGCGCGCCCCCGAGCGCCCCAGCATGATGCCGCCGGTGGGAAAATCCGGGCCGGGGATGTAGTCCATCAGCGTCTCGTCGGGCAGGTCCGGGTTTTCGATCAGCGCCAGGGTGCCGTCGATCACCTCGCCCAGGTTGTGCGGCGGGATATTGGTGGCCATGCCCACGGCAATGCCGCCGGCCCCGTTGACCAGCATGTTGGGAAACCGCGCCGGCAGCACCGTGGGCTCCTGGTCCTTGCCGTCGTAATTGTCCTGAAAATCAACCGTATCCTTGTCGATATCGGCCAGCAGGAAGGCGGCGGGGCGGTCCATGCGCACCTCGGTATAGCGCATCGCCGCGGCGTTATCGCCGTCCATGGAGCCGAAATTGCCCTGGCCATCGAGCAGCGGCAGGCCCATGGAGAAGGGCTGCGCCATGCGCACCAGCGCGTCATAGATGGCGCTGTCGCCGTGCGGGTGGTATTTCCCCATCGTGTCGCCCACCGGCCGGGCCGATTTGCGATAGGGCTTGTCATGGGTGTTGCCGGTCTCGTGCATGGCAAAAAGGATGCGCCGATGCACCGGCTTGAGCCCGTCGCGCAGGTCCGGGATGGCGCGGCTGACAATGACGCTCATGGCATAGTCGAGATACGAGGTCTTCATCTCGCTCTCGATCAGCACCGAGGGACCGTCGTAAACCGGACGTTCGGGCGGGGTTTCGCCAGCGTTTTCAGGGGGTTCGGGTGTATCGGTCACGTGTCTGCCTGCCCTTTGCGGGTTATACCATATGTTGTTCGGGCCACTATATCGCGGGGGCGGGCGCGGGGCAACCGAAAGGCGGGGGCAAAAGCCGGGGCGGGGTAATTGGGTTCTTGGCATTTGCGCGCTTCTGCCGCAGTATCGCGCGACAGGATTCAGAGGCAAGCAGGGGGCACGATGAGCCAGCGCAAGGTGTTTGAAGAGGTGGCAGACGCAACCAGGGCGGCGCCGGCGGCAAAGCCGGGGCTGATTTCCCGGGGCAGGGAGCGCGGCAGCCGGGCGATCCGGGTCTGGCTGATGGTGCTGTTCGTGATGGTGGCGGCGATGGTGCTGATCGGCGGGTTGACCCGGCTGACCGATAGCGGCCTGTCGATCACCGAATGGGATCTGGTCAAGGGCACCCTGCCGCCGATGAACATGGCGGATTGGCAGGAGGCCTATGCCAAATACCAGACCAGCCCGGAATTTCGTTTTCAGAACAATTACATGAAGCTTGAGGATTTCAAGACGATCTATTGGTGGGAATGGAGCCACCGCTTCCTGGGCCGGATGGTGGGGCTGGTCTGGGCGGTGGGGTTCCTGTTCTTCTGGCTGAGCCGGCGCATCCCCACCGGCTGGACCGGGCGGCTTGCCGGGATCGGCCTGCTGGGCGGATTGCAGGGCGCGATCGGCTGGTGGATGGTGTCGTCCGGGCTGACCGGGCGGATGGTGGATGTGGCCAGCTATCGCCTGGCCACGCATCTGGGGCTGGCCTTCATCATCCTCGGCCTGATCGCCTGGTATGTGCTGAGCCTGCGCATGGGCGAGGCCGAACGCATGCGCGCCCGCCGCGCCGGCGAGGCCGGCCTCAAGCGGCTGGCCGGCCTGGTGCTGGGGCTGGCCTTTCTGCAGATCCTGCTGGGCGCGCTGGTGGCGGGGATAGATGCCGGGCGCAGCTTCATCGACTGGCCGTGGATGGCCGGGCAATTCCTGCCGCCGGACCCGTTCGAGCTCACCCCGCTATGGAGCAATTTCTTTGAAAATCCGGGGCTTGTGCAATTCATCCACCGCTGTGTCGGCTATACGCTGGTGCTGGCGGTGCTCTATGCCTGGCTGCGCGCGCGCCGCTCGCCCAACCGGGCCACGCGCAACGCCTTTACCTATGTGGCGATCATGGCGCTGATCCAGATGTCGCTGGGCATCCTGACCGTGCTTTACGCGGCGCCGCTCGACATCGCCAGCACCCATCAACTGGGCGCCATGGTGCTGTGGGTGCTGATCATCGCCGCCCGCCACCAGACAACCTATCCCGTAACCCAGAGCATCCGAGGCTGAGCCATGAAAAACTACACCGAAATGATGGCCTTCGTGCGCCAGACCGAGGCCCTGGGCGAAGTGGCCGGGCGGCTGGGCTGGGACCAGGAGACCCAGATGCCCGAAGGCGCCGCCGCGCAGCGGGCCGAGGAAATGGGCGCCATGGAGGAGGTGCTGCATGGCCGGCGCACCGATCCGCGGCTGGGCGCGTGGCTGGCCGCCATTGACGATGCCAAGCTGGATGCGGTGGGGCAGGCCAACATGCGCCACCTGCGCCGGCAATATGCGCGCGCCACCCGGGTGCCGGTGGCGCTTGCCACGGCGCTGGCGCGGGCCACCTCGGCGGCACAGCGGGCCTGGGCCGCGGCCCGGGCGGCGGACGATTTCGCCGCGTTCCGCCCGGTGCTGGAAGAAATCGTGTCGCTCAAGCGCGAGCAGGCGGCGGCGCTGGCCGATGGCGGCGACCTTTACGATGCGCTGCTGGACGATTACGAGCCCGGCGCCTCGGGGGCCGAGCTTCAGGCCATGTTCGACGCCATGCGCCCGCGGCTGGTGGCGTTGCGGGATGCCTGCATGGGGGCGGCGCACCAACCGGCGCCGCTGACCGGCAGCTTTCCGGCGCAAAGGCAGATGAAGCTGGCCCGCGACCTGGCGCGCAGCTTCGGATATGACTTCAAGCATGGCCGGCTTGACAAGGCGGTGCATCCGTTCAGCTCGGGCTCGGGGCTGGATGTGCGCATCACCACCCGCACCAGCGAAAGCGACCCGTTCAACTGCATCTATTCCACCATCCACGAGACCGGGCATGCCTGCTATGAGCAGAATATCGACCGCGCCTATCTGCTGACGCCGCTGGGGCACGGGGTTTCCATGGGGGTGCATGAAAGCCAGAGCCGGATCTATGAGAACCAGCTGGGCCGCTCGCGCGCCTTTACCGGCTATCTGTTCGGGCGGATGCAGGAGGCGTTCGGCGATCTGTCCAGCCCGGACCAGGAGGCCTTTTACGGGGCGGTGAACATGCTGCACAAGGGCTATATCCGCACCGAGGCGGACGAGGTGCAGTACAACCTGCATGTGATGCTGCGCTTTGATCTGGAGCGCCAGATGATCGGCGGCGGGCTTGCCGTGGCCGATCTGGAAGAGGCCTGGAACGCCCGCTTCGAGGCCGATTTCGGCTATCCGGTGGACCGGGCCTCGAACGGGTGCCTGCAGGATGTGCATTGGTCGGTGGGCCTGTTCGGCTATTTCCCCACCTACAGCCTTGGCAATGTCTATTCCGGCTGTCTTTACAAGGCCTTGCGCGGCGATGTGCCGGAGCTGGACACGGCCCTCGCGACCGGGGACACCAGCGGCGCCACCGGCTGGCTGGGCCAGAAGGTGCAGCGCTTCGGCGGGCTCTACAAGCCGGCCGAACTGATCGAGAAGGCCTGCGGCTTTGCCCCCGGCGTTGCGCCGCTGCTCGATTACCTCGAGGACAAGTTCGGCGGTATCTACCGGCTTTAGGGCCTGCCCCGGATTGGGCAGGCCTGCTCTGGCGCAAAGGCATGGCCGGTCCAGATGCTGGGGCTTGTCAGATTGCCTGTGCTATATATAGTCCACCTGGTAACGGCTATGGGGGCGGCAATGGACGGCGATTTCAGGTCCGGGTTTGTCCGGCAACCGGGCGGCGCGCAGCACCCGGCGCTGGTGCTCAATGCCGATTACCGGCCGCTGTCCTATCTGCCGCTGTCGCTGTGGCCCTGGCAGGAGGCGGTCAAGGCGGTGTTTCTGAACCGGGTCGATATCGTCGCCGAATACGAGGCGGTGGTGCATGCGCCCTCGCTTGCGATGCGGCTGCCCTCGGTGGTGGTGCTCAAGGCCTATGTGAAGCCGCCGCGGCGGGTCGCCTTCACCCGTTTCAACCTGTTCCTGCGCGACGGGTTTCGCTGTCAGTATTGCGGCGCGCGCGAGGATCTGACCTTTGACCATGTGGTGCCGCGCGCGGCCGGGGGGCGCACCTCGTGGGAGAACGTGGTGGCGGCCTGCAGCCGGTGCAACCTGCAAAAGGGCGCCCGTTCGCTGGCCCGCTCCGGGCTCACCCTGCGCCGCCCGCCGCGCCGCCCCGACGCCGAGGAGCTGCGCAACCTGGGCCGGCGCTTTCCCCCCAACCACCTGCATGAAAGCTGGGTCGATTTCCTCTATTGGGACAGCGAGCTGGAGGCATGAGCTGGCCGCGCAACCGGGCCGGCGTGGACGAGGCCACCTGGGCCGACTGGCAGCGCCGCTTTGGCGAAAGCGACCGGGCGGCGGGGTTCGAGATCAGCCGCGATTTCGAGCCGTTCAACCAGATGAACGACATGTTCACCCGCGCGTTCTGGGACGACACGGTGCGCAGCAAGGACACGGACGGCTTTTTTGCCAGCTACCGCATGAAGGCGGCGCCGCGCCGGGGCGAGGGCTTTGCCCAGCGCGATTTTGCGCTCAGAAACGCCGCCTGGGCGATCAGCGATATCATCTCGAACCGGGCCGGGGAGAAGGGGCTGCGCGAGGGGTTTCAGGGCGCCATTGCCGCCGACAGCCCGGTGGCGCCCAGCCGGGTCGAGCTCATGTCGCCGGCGCAGGAAGCCGCCGAGATCAAGCGCCTGGCCCGGTTTTTCGGGGCCGACCTGGTGGGGATCACCGCGATTGACGAGCGCTGGCACTATACCCACCGCCCCGATACAAACACCATGACCCCGGTGGAAGAGCCGCTGCCCGAGGGCATGACCCATGTGATCGTCATGGGCCACGCCATGGATTTCGACCTGGTGGCGACCTATCCCAGCGCGCTGGCCGGGGCCTCGACCGGGCGCGAATATTCGCACGAGGCCGCCATCGCCATCCAGCTTGCCACCTATATCCGCAACCTGGGCTTCGAGGCGGTGGCCAGCATGAACGACACCGCCCTGGTCATCCCCTATGCGATCAAGGCCGGGCTGGGGGAATATGGCCGCAACCAGATGGTGCTGACCCCGGAATTCGGGCCCAGGGTGCGGTTTTCCAAGATTTTCACCAACCTGCCGCTGGCCGAGGATGCGCCGCGCCGGCTTGGGCTTGCGGCCTATTGCGCCAGGTGCACGATCTGCGCCGACAGCTGCCCGGTCAAGGCCCTGCCCAGGGGGGCGCCGGATATGGGGCCGGGCAATCGTTCGGCGATCCGGGGGGTGCGCAAATGGACCTCGGACGCCGAGAAATGCTTTGGCTATTGGGCCAAGCTCAAGACCGATTGCGCGATCTGCATGCGGGTCTGTCCGTTCAACCGGCGCTATGAGCGCTGGCAGGATCGGTTGTGGCGGTGGCTGGCAATCGGGCCCGGGGGCAGGGGCCGGGCGCCGGCGCTTGCGCGCTGGTGGCAGGCGCGCCGGGGCAGGGCGAAACGGCTGCGTCCACGCGACTGGTGGAAGCGCGGCTGAGCCCGCACGGGCGGGGCAGCCGGCGGCGAGGCGCTCAGCCGGCCACCTGGTTATGCTTGCGCGCCATGTATTGCTTGGCGGTTTCCACCGCCACCGCCGCATCGCGGCAATAGCTGTCGGCGCCGATCGCCCTGGAAAACTCCTCGTTGAGCGGCGCGCCGCCCACCAGCACGATGTAATCGTCGCGCTTGCCCTGCTCCACCAGGGTGTCGATCACCACCTTCATATAGGGCATGGTGGTGGTCAGCAGCGCCGACATGCCCAGGATGTCGGCCTGTTCGCGCTCCAGCGCCTCGAGGTAATTTTCCACCGGGTTGTTGATGCCCAGGTCGATGATCTCGAAACCCGCGCCCTCCATCATCATCGCCACCAGGTTCTTGCCGATATCGTGGATGTCGCCCTTGACCGTGCCGATCACCATCTTGCCCATCTTGGGGGCGCCGGTTTCCACCAGCAGCGGCTTGAGGATCGCCATCCCCCCCTTCATCGCATTGGCGGCCAGCAGCACCTCCGGCACGAACAGGATGCCGTCGCGAAAGTCGTTGCCGACGATGGTCATGCCCGCCACCAGCGCCTCGGTCAGTATCCGATAGGGCTCCCAGCCGCGTTCGAGCAGGATGTTCACCCCCTCTTCGATTTCCTCCTTGAGCCCGTCATAGAGGTCGTCGTGCATTTGCAGCACAAGCTCTTCGTCGTTCAGTTCGCTCAGGATCAGGTCGTCTTGCGGTTCGTCATTCATGGCCGTCTCCGGTCAGTGCCCCCTTCCGGGGAAGGTTGGTTTTCTCGAATTGTGGGCCAATCGTCGCGCCAAAGGGTGGCCTTTAGCGACAATGCGATGCCGCTAACCGACGATGACCCCGAATTACCTGCTGCGCCGGCGCGACCGGCGCGGTGCCGGCGCGCCCTCGCCAGTGCCGTCCGAGGCCGAGGAAAACCCGCCCAGCCGCGCGGCGATTTCATCCAGCGACGGGCGCGCGCCCCTGGGCCGGGTTTCAAGGGCTTCGCGCATCGCCACCAGGTGTTCGGGCAGGGTGCCACAGCAGCCGCCGATGATCCGGGCGCCGCAATCGCGCGCCAGCACCGCGTAATCGGCCATCAGCTCGGGGGTGCCGTCATAATGGATGTGGCCGTGCACGTATTTCGGGATGCCGGCATTGCCCTTGGCCACCAGCGGGCGTTCGGACCCGGCGGCGACGAAGCCCAGCTCGGTGCGCAGCAGGTCGGGCGCGCCGACCCCGCAATTGGCGCCGAAGGCGATGGGCGGGTTGGGCAGCTTCTCCACCAGCGCCGCCAGATCGGCCGAGGTCACCCCCATCATGGTGCGCCCGGCCGTGTCAAAGCTCATGGTGCCGACCCAGGGCATGTCGGCCAGGCGCGCGGCCTCGGCGGCGGCGCGGTATTCCTCGGCGGCGGAAATGGTTTCGACCCAGAGCACGTCAACCCCGCCTTCCTTGAGCCCCTCGGCCTGTTCGTGAAACATCTCGACCGCGGCCTCGAAGGTCAGGCTGCCCATGGGCTCCATGATCTCGCCGGTGGGGCCCATCGAACCCGCCACGATCACCGCGCGCCCGGCGGCATCGGCCACTTCCCGGCCCAGCTCGGCGGCGACGCGGTTGAGCTCACGCACCCGCCCCTGGGCGTCATGCAGCTTGAGCCGGGCGGCATTGCCGCCAAAGGAATTGGTCAGAAACAGGTCCGATCCGGCCCCGACCGCGCCCTGATAAAGCGCGCGGATCTTGTCGGGCTGGTCGGTGTTCCACAGCTCCGGCGCGTCCCCGGCGGTCAGGCCCATGTTGAAAAGCGTGGTGCCGGTGGCGCCATCGGCCATCAGCCAGTCATGGGTCGCCAGCGCCCGTGTAAGTGCATCCGCCATTGTTACCTGCCCTGTTGCAAAACGATCGGTTCAGGCGCGTCCTGCCACGGATCGGGGCCGGGTGCAAATTCAAATGCTGCATGATCAAGATGAGCCGCAGGCGCATCCCGGCCGGCGGGCGCGGTGATTTCGCGGGCGATCTCGAAGCCGGCAAGGGCAAGCCCGAGGCGGCTGGGGGCGGCCATGTAGAGGGTCTGCCAGCGCGGCGCAAAGCTGGTCTTGAACTGGCGCAGACCGGCGGCGCCGCTGGCCCGGTCCAGATGGGCGCGCAGCCGGGCCAGCCAGCCGCGCTCGCCCTCGGCCACCGGCACCGGCACCGCCGCCAGCGACAGCCGGCGATAGCCCTGCTCGGCGGCGGCAAGAAGCGCCCGGGTCAGGGCCAGGTGCATGCTGCCATCGGGGGTATCGGGCCGGTAGCGCATCAGGTCGAGCACCTGTTCGCGGCCATTGTCCATCAGGCTGAGAAAGCCGGTCAGCCGCCGCTGGTGCCAGATCAGCCAGACCCGCGAATGGGCCAGGCTGGCGGGGTCGAACACGCCCATGGAAAAGCCCCGCTCGCCGCCGCGCGCCTGGGCCCAGGCGGCGGAAATCTCTGCCATCTGCCGCAGCGGCAGCGGGCCGGTGGCCGGCGTGACCTCGACCCCGGCCTTTTCCGCCTTGCGCAACTTGCGGCGCAACTGCCGGTGGGCCGGGCCGCTGGTGTCGAACCGGGCCGGGTCCAGCCAGGCGTCGCGCGCCACCGGCACCACCTGCCAGCCGGCCCGGCCCGCCGCCACCGCAAGCCGCGCCGGCGCCTTGTAAAGGAAGGGGGTC
>CAZPDV010000035.1:0-2056 GCA_964585355.1 uncultured Aliiroseovarius sp. | reverse complement strand
GGAACCGCGCCCTGGCGGTGCGTTCCAGCACCCGCAACACATGCGGTGCGGGCAGGGCCGGGTTCAGCCCGCCGCGCAGCAGCACCAGGCTTTGCCCGGTCGGCGCCACCATCGCCGCATGGCCATGGCCAAGCGGGCCGGGCAGCAGGCTCAGCCGGTTTTGCCGCAAAAGCGCGGCTTCCGCATCCGGGGCGGCGGCGATGACCCGCTCCAGCTCGGGCGAAGGCCGGGCGGGGGCAAGTTCGGGCGCCGGCAGGGCACAGATCGCCGCCCCCTTGCGTGGCCCCAGGATCAACGCCACCGCCCCGATCAGCGCCGGCAGCGCATAATAGACCACCCGAAACGCCACCACCGCGGCCAGCACCGCCTCGGGCGCCTCTTGCGGCAGCAGGCTCAGCAGGATGACCTCGAAAGCACCGACGCCGCCGGGCGTGGCCAGCAGCAGCCCGGCCCCCAGCGCGATCAGATAGGCGCTCAGAAACACAGGCAGGGCCACCGGCGCGCTGTCGGGCAACAGGACATAAAGGGCGGCGCCCGCGGTCAGGGTATCAACCAGCACCAGCCCCACGATCTGCGCCTGGGCGGCCAGCGGCGGCAGGTGCAGCCGGGTCAGCAGCCGGGGGCGCAGCACCGCCGCCACCACCAGCGCCGCCGCCGCCGCCAGCACCGCGATTGCCAAGACCGGCGGCACCGCAAACGGCAGGGTCGGCGCCACGATCAGGACCATCAGCGCGCTGACCACCGCCCAGCCGGCCATGAAAGACGCGGCAACGAACAGCGACAGCCGCAGCGCTTGCACCAGGCTCAGCCCCGGCAGCATCCGCCAGCGCACCAGCGCCCCGGAAACCACGCCAAAGCCCACCGTCTGGGCAATGGCAATGGCGGTGGCGCCCGCCGCCGTGGCCGCGCCGGGGCCGATGCCGGTGCCCATGAGCCGGTGCACCACGCTGTCATAGCGTCCCACCGCCCAGAAGCTCAGCCCGGAAAAGACCGCCGCCAGCAGCCATTGCGCCGGCGTCACCCGGCCGATCTCGGCCCGGATTGTCGCCAGGTCCAGCCCGGCTGCCTGTTCCCACACCACCGCCAGCAATATCAGCGACAGCCCCAGCGGCAATGCCTGGCGCGCCATCAGCCGGCGGATGTCGCCTGCCGGCCCGGTTGCTGCCCCGCGCCGGGTGCCCCGGCCGCTTTTGTCATTTCTGTCAGAAAAACCCCAGATCACCCCGACCTCCGTTCATTCCCGTTCGGGGGGTCTAGCACCGGGGTCGAAAAGACCGGGTTAACGTTTCAAATTGTGCGGAAATTCAGGGCTTCAGGCAAAAGGCGGCGCCGGAGCCGCGCCGCCTGCCTGGTGGCCAGGGCTCAGGCCTCGCCAGCCAGCGACGCCTTGGCCTCGGCCAGGAAATCGGCCCGCTTGGCGCGCACCGTGTCAAGATCGGCCAGATCGCCCAGATCGCCGGCCACCTTGGCGATCACGTCGGCATCGCCCGCCTCCTTGAAATCGGCGGCAATGACCTCGCGCACATATGCCTCGATCGCCTCGGCGGGTTTGTCCATCAGCCCCGCCGCCCACAGCGCCAGCATCTTGTTGGCCCGCGCCTCGGCCTTGAATTTCATTTCTTCGTCATGGGCAAATTTGGTTTCAAAGAGGTTTTCGCGTTCGTCAAAGCTTGTCATGGCCGTCGTCCTGTCAGTTGCGGTCGTTTGCCCTGATATGCCCATCCCGGCGCGGCGGGGCAACCCCCCGGGGTGGAAAACACCATTCTTGCGGGCCGGGCGGCTTTGGCCTATAGGGCGGGCAGGCGGGGCCGGGGCCTTGCCGGCATAGGGGGCAGGCTCATGGCGCGGCGCAAGAAGATTTACGAAGGCAAGGCAAAGATCCTGTATGAAGGGCCCGAGCCGGGCACGCTGGTGCAGTATTTCAAGGATGACGCCACCGCCTTCAATGCGGAAAAGAAGGAGGTGATCGACGGCAAGGGGGCGCTCAACAACCGGCTGCGCGAATTCTTCATGAAGGGGCTGACACAGATCGGCGTGCCCAACCACTTCATCAAGC
>CAZPDV010000034.1:0-11533 GCA_964585355.1 uncultured Aliiroseovarius sp. | reverse complement strand
GGGGCTGTTGCCGGAGAACGGCATCAAGCCGGGGGAGTATCAGTATATCGGCCTGCAGCGCTGGGATATTCCGGCCAGCGCTCTTTCCATGTCGGGGCTGCAGGGCGGCTGGTTCGCCTTGCCCGATCCGGGTCTGCAATCCGAGTTTTCCAGCCGCTATCAGGCCGCCTATGGGGCCGCCCCCCACCCGATTGCCGGGCTCGCCTATGACGGTATCGCCGCGATCGGGGCGC
Organism: uncultured Aliiroseovarius sp.; assembly: GCA_964585355.1. Lineage (GTDB taxonomy): Bacteria > Pseudomonadota > Alphaproteobacteria > Rhodobacterales > Rhodobacteraceae > JAAEUB01. The sequence continues at coordinate 11,300 of CAZPDV010000034.1, read as the reverse complement.
TGGTGCGGGCCGGCAAGGCCGATGCGCTGACCGCCGCTGCGCTGACCCAGGGCGCGGGCTTTATCGGGGTCAACGGCATCTTTCGCCTGCTGAGTGATGGCAGCAATGAGCGCGGCCTGGCGGTGGCCACGATCGAGAACAAGCTGGTGGTGGTGATCGACCCGGCGCCCAGAAGCTTTGGCGGGGCCGGGCTCTGAGATGCAGGCCGGGGTAGCGCCGACAGCCCCGCCCGAGGGGCTGATCTGCGCGCCCGAGCAGATTTTCGACCGCGCTGCGATCCTGGACGAGATCGCCCGCCTGGCCGATACCGCCAGCGATGCCGCCGCGATCCGGGCGGCCACCGTTACGGTGCTGCGCGCGGCGCTTGAGCGCGGCCGGGCCAATATTGCCGAGGCGCTGACCCGGCGCCCGCATCTGGCGCGAGGCTGCACCAGGGCCTATGCCTGGCTGACCGACAACGTGGTGCAGACGGCGCTGGAGGTGGCCACCACCCGCCTGCACCGGCGCAATTCCACCACCACCGGCGACCGGCTTGCCGTGCTGGCGGTGGGCGGCTATGGCCGTTTCGAGATGGCGCCGCACAGCGATGTGGACCTGCTGTTTCTCACCCCCTACAAGATCACCGGCTGGGCCGAGAGCGTGATCGAAAGCACGCTTTACATGCTGTGGGATCTGCGCCTGAAGGTCGGCCATGCCTCGCGCAGTATCAGGGATTGCCTGCGGCTGGGGCGCGAGGATTTCACCATCCGCACCGCGCTGCTGGAACAGCGCTTCATCTTTGGCGATGCCGCCCTGGCGCAGGAGCTGGACGAAACGCTCTGGCGCAAGCTGTTCAAGGGCACTGCCGCCGAGTTCATCGAGGCCAAGCTGGCCGAACGCGCCGAGCGCCTGAAAAAGAATGGCAATCAGCGCTATGTGGTCGAGCCCAACGTGAAAGAGGGCAAGGGCGGCCTGCGCGACCTGCAGACCCTGTTCTGGATTGCCAAGTACATCCACCGGGTGCGCGATACCTCGGAGCTGGTCCGGCTGGGCATGTTCACCCAGGATGAATACGAAACCTTTGAGGATGCCGAGGAATTTCTCTGGTCGGTGCGGTGCCACATGCACCTTCTGGCCGGGCGCGCCCAGGACCAGCTGACCTTTGACCTGCAGGTGGCGGTGGCCGAGCAGATGGGCTACAAGCCCCATTCCGGCCGGCGCGCGGTCGAGCATTTCATGCAGGATTATTTCGGCTTTGCCACCCAGGTGGGCGAGCTTACCCGGATCTTTCTGACCGGGCTGGAGGCCCAGCATGTCAAACGTGAACCAAAGCTGATCGGCCTGCTCAGGCGCCGCCGCGCCGCCAGGGGCTTTCGCATCGTGCAGAACCGCCTGACTTTTGCCAGCCCGGAGGTGATCCACCGCGACCGGATGATGATCCTGCGGCTGTTTTCCGAGGCGCTGCGCACCGGGGTGCTGATCCACCCGGATGCCATGCGGCTGGTGGCCGGCCACCTGCACCTGATCGACGACGAGCTGCGCACCTCGAAGGAGGCGGCGCGGCTGTTTCTGGACACGCTGCTGAAATACGGCAACCCCGAGCGCGCGCTCAGGCGGATGAACGAGCTGGGAGTGCTGGGCGCCTTCATCCCGGAATTTCAGCCGATCGTGGCGATGATGCAGTTCAACATGTACCACTCCTATACGGTGGACGAGCACACGATCCAGGTGATCTCGAACTTTACCCAGATCGAAAAGAAGGAGCTGGAAGAAGAGCTGCCGGTGGCCTCGCATATTCTGGAAGAGGGCAAGCTCAACCGCAAGGTGATGATGGTGGCGATGCTGTGTCACGATATCGGCAAGGGCCGCGACGAGGATCACTCGGTGCTGGGGGCGCGGCTGAGCCGCAAGATCGCGCCGCGGCTGGGGCTGAGCAAGAAGGAAAGCGACGATGTGGAATGGCTGGTGCGTCACCACCTCCTGATGTCGGACATGGCCCAGAAGCGCGACATTGCCGACCCGCGCACGGTGCGCGATTTTGCCCGCGCGGTGGGCTCGGTGCGGCGGCTGGATCAGTTGCTGGTGCAGACGGTCTGTGACATTCGCGGGGTCGGGCCGAGCACCTGGAACAACTGGAAGGCGGTGCTGCTGCGGGCGCTTTACCGGCAGACGCGGCGGGTGCTCGAGGACGGGCTGGAGGCGATCAGCCGTGAAGTGCGGGGCGACGAGGCCAGGCGGCGGCTGCGCCAGGCGCTGGAGGCAGAGGGCTGGGACAAGGCCGAGATCCGGCGCGAGCTGGGCCGCCACTATCCGCCCTACTGGCAGGGCCTGCATGTGACCGCGCATGTGGTTTTTGCCCGCCTTCTGAGGGATATTCCCGAAGACGAGGTGCGCATCGACCTGTTCCCCGACCAGGACCGCGACGCCACCCGCATCTGTTTTGCCCTGGCCGACCATCCCGGCGTGTTTTCGCGCCTGGCCGGGGCGCTGGCGCTGGTCGGTGCCGAGGTGGTGGACGCGCGCACCTATACCTCCAAGGACGGATATGCCACCGCGGCCTTCTGGGTGCAGGACGCCCAGGGTCACCCCTATGAAGCGGGCAAGCTGGGGCGGCTTTCGGCGATGATTCACAAGAGCCTGAAGGGCGAGATCATCACCCGCGAGGCAATGAAAAGCCGCGACGTGATCAAGAAGCGCGAGCGCGCCTTCAAGGTGCCCACCTCGATCACCTTCGACAATGAAGGGTCCGAGCTTTACACCATCATCGAGGTCGATACCCGCGACCGCCCCGGCCTGCTGTATGACCTGACCCGGACGCTGGCCGACAGCAATGTTTACATTGCCAGCGCGGTGATTGCCACGTATGGCGAACAGGTGGTGGACACGTTCTATGTGAAAGACATGTTCGGGCTGAAATACCATGCCGAGAGCAAGCAGAAGGTGCTGGAGAAACGGTTGCGCGCAGCGATCGAGACCGGCGCCAGGCGGGCCGGGGCGGGAAAATGACATGCGGCCTCGGGCGGAGGTATCTGGGCCAGGATGAACAGGCAGGATGACATGCGGAAAGATCAGCGGGGCCGGACCTGATGGCGCGGCCCCGGCTGATGCGCGGCTTTGTGACCGTGGGCGGCTGGACCCTGGCCAGCCGGGTGCTGGGCTTTGTCCGCGATGTGCTGATCGCCGCGACCCTGGGCGCCGGGCCGGTGGCCGAGGCGTTCCTGATCGCCTTTTCGCTTCCCAACATGTTCCGCCGGTTCTTTGCCGAGGGCACGCTGAACCCGGCCTTCGTGCCCATGTTTTCCAGAAAACTGGAAACCGGAGAGGGGGCGCAGGAATTTGCCCGCGATGCGTTTTCCGGGCTGGGGTTTTTCCTGATCCTGTTCACGCTGGTGGCGCAACTGGCGATGCCGCTTCTGGTGCTGGCGATGGCGTCGGGGTTTGTCGAGGACGGGCGGTTCGAGCTGACCGTGCTCTATGGCCGCATCGCCTTTCCCTATATCCTGTTCATTGCGCTGGCGGCGTTGTTGTCGGGGGTGCTGAACGCCACCGGGCGCTTTACCGCGGCGGCGGCGGCGCCGGTCCTGCTCAACGTGCTGTTCATCGGCTCGATCACCGTGGCGGACCGGCTGGGCCGGGATGTGGGGCTGGTGCTGATCTGGACGGTGCCGGTTGCCGGGCTGGCGCAGATGGGGCTGGTCTGGGTGGCGGCGGCGCGGGCCGGGTTCGTGCTGCTGCCCCGGTGGCCGCGGCTCACGCCCGAACTCAGGCGCCTGGCTGCGGTCGCGGCGCCGGCGGCGCTGGCGGGCGGGGTGGTGCAGGTCAACCTGCTGATCGGTCGGCAGGTGGCCAGTTTCTTTGACGGCGCCATTGCCTGGCTGAGCTATGCCGACCGGCTGTATCAGTTGCCGCTGGGGGTGGTCGGAATTGCCATTGGCGTGGTGCTGCTGCCGGATCTGACCCGCCGGCTGGCCGCTGGCGATGCAACCGGCGGGCGCGAGGTGCTGAGCCGGGCGGGCGAGATGGCGCTGGCGCTGACCATTCCCTCGGCAGTGGCGTTGATCGTGGTGCCGATGCAGTTGGTATCGGTGCTGTTTCAGCGCGGCGCCTTCAGCGCGGATGACAGCGCGCATACCGCGATTGCGGTGGCGGTCTATGGCATGGGGCTGCCGGCCTTCGTGCTGCAAAAGGTGTTGCAGCCGGTATATTTTGCCCGCGAGGACACCCGCACGCCGTTCCGGTTTGCGCTGGTGGCGTTGCTGGTCAATGCGGTGCTGGCGATCGGGCTTGCGTTTTTCGTGGGCTATATTGCCGCCGCGATTGCCACCAGCGTGGCCGGCTGGGCGATGACCGGGCTGTTGTGGCGCGGCGCCCGGCGCATGGGCGAGGAGGCGCGATTCGACCGCCGATTCTGGAGCCGCGCCGGCCGTATCGTCATGGCCAGCGGGCTGATGGGGGCGGTGATGCTGGCGGTGACGGGTGCGCTCGGGCCGATGTTCGCCGCCGGCGGGCTGCGCTATCTGGCGCTGGCCATTCTGGTGGGGGTGGGCATGGTCAGCTATTTCGCCATCGGTCAGGCAATCGGTGCCTTCCGCCTGTCCGAATTCAGGGCGGCGATGCGGCGGGGATAGCCGGCGGGGCCGGGCCTTCGGGCCGCTGCGTGCGCAGGAAAGTGTGCACGAGAAAGGAGGTCCAGAGCTGGGCGCAGGGGGATGGTGCTGTGAGGGAGGATTGAACTCCCGACCTCACCCTTACCAAGGGTGCGCTCTACCACTGAGCTACCACAGCCGCTTTCGTGGCGGCTGATTAGCCGCAATCGGACGGGCGTGCAAGCGTTATCTGGACCCTTTGTGCGGGCTGGGGTAGAGAAGGGCGATGAGCGGCAGAAAAGACAAATCTCGCACCGGCGGTGCGGGCGGCAGCAAGGATGCGGCGCGCGAGGCACGGCTGAAGGCGGCGCTCAAGGCCAACATGGCCCGGCGCAAGGCGCAGGCCCGCAGCCGGGCGGGGCGCAAGGCGGAAACGGAAAAACAGTAACGAGGCAGGCATGGACAGAATCATTGTAACGGGCGGCGGCGCCCTCTCGGGCGAAATTCCCATTGCGGGGGCCAAGAATGCCTGCCTGGCGCTGATGCCGGCAACCTTGCTCAGCGAGGAACCGCTGACGCTGACCAACGCGCCGCGCCTGTCGGATATCAAGACCATGACCCAGCTTCTGACGTCGCTCGGGGCCGAGGCGACCGGCCTGCAGGACGGGCAGGTGCTGGCGATGTCGAGCCACGACCTGGATAATCACGTGGCCGAATATGACATCGTGCGCAAGATGCGGGCCTCGAACCTGGTGCTGGGGCCGATGCTGGCGCGGCTGGGGCGGGCGGTGGTCAGCCTGCCGGGGGGCTGTGCCATCGGGGCGCGGCCCATGGACCTGCATATTCACGGGCTCGAGGCGATGGGCGCCGAGATCGAGCTCAAGGACGGCTATCTGCACGCAAAGGCGCCGCCGGGCGGGCTCAGGGGGGCGGTCTATGAGATGGGCTTTGCCTCGGTCGGGGCAACGGAAAATATCGTCATGGCGGCGACCCTGGCCAAGGGCACCACGGTTCTGAAAAACGCTGCGCGTGAGCCCGAGATCGTGGATCTGTGCACTTGTCTGCGGGCCATGGGGGCGCATATCGAGGGCGACGGCAGCAGCGAGATTGTCATCGAGGGGGTGGAGCGGCTGCACGGTGCCACCCATCGGGTGATTACCGACCGGATCGAGCTTGGCACCTATATGCTGGCCCCGGTGATTGCCGGGGGCGAGGTCGAGTGCCTGGGCGGGCGGCTGGACCTGGTGGCGGCCTTTGCCGAGAAGCTGGACGCCGCCGGCGTGGCGATCGAGGAGACCGCGCGCGGGCTCAAGGTCCGGCGCCGCAACGGGCGGCTGTCGGCGGTGGATGTGACCACGGCGCCGTTCCCGGGCTTTCCCACCGATCTTCAGGCCCAGATGATGGCGATGCTGGCAACCGCCGAGGGGACCAGCGTGCTGGAAGAAAAGATTTTCGAGAACCGCTTCATGCATGCGCCCGAACTGATGCGCATGGGCGCCGATATCGAGGTGCAGGGCGGCACCGCCACGGTGCGTGGGGTCGAACGCCTGCGCGGGGCGCCGGTGATGGCCACCGATCTGCGCGCATCGGTCAGCCTGATCCTGGCCGGGCTGGCGGCCGAGGGCGAAACCGTGGTCAGCCGGGTCTATCATCTGGACCGGGGCTATGAGCATCTGGTACGCAAGCTGTCTGCGGTCGGGGCGCAGGTGGAAAGGGTAAGCGGATAATGGCGGAAGATGCGAGATTTGAAGATGCCGACGAGGCGCCGCTCAGGCTGATGGCGGCGGATGTGGAGGATCTGAAGGTGATTGCCGCGCTGGTGCAGGACGCGGTTTTCCCGGCTTCGGAAATGCGCTGGCTGGCGGGGGAACGCCGCTTTGCGCTGCTGGTCAACCGGTTTCGCTGGGAGGATCCGCTGGTGCAGTCCGGCGCGCGCCCGGCCGAGCGGGTGCAGGCACTTCTGGTCTTTGACGACGTGCTGAAGGTGCAGAGCATGGGGCTTTCCCCCGGCGACAGGGAGGTGGTGTTGTCGCTGCTGGATATCGTGTTCGAGCCGGGCGAGGACGGCGGCGGCTGGCTGGTTCTGGTGCTGGCCGGGGACGGGGCGATCCGGCTGGAGGTGGAGGCGATCAACCTGATGCTGAAGGATGTGACCCGGCCCTATGTGGCGCCGTCGCGCAAGGCGCCGGTGCATCCGGGCTGAGCCCGGTTTCGCTGGCTGACGCCAGCGACCGGCTGGGGGCGCTGCCCCCACACCCCCGGAGTATTTCGGGAAAGATGAAAGCGGGATGCTTGAGCCGTGGTGCGGTTGCGGTTATGGCGGGGCAAGGAGACACGGACATGCCGCATTTTCTGAACACGACCGATGCCGATTTCGAAGCCCGCTTTGGCGCGCTTCTGGGAATGAAGCGCGAGGACAGCCCGGATGTGGATGCGGTGGTGGCCGGGATCATTGCCGATGTGCGGGCGCGGGGCGATCGGGCGGTGATCGAGCTTACCGCCAGGTTCGACCGGCTGGACCTGGAACCGGCGCAGGTGGCGTTTTCCGCGGCCGAGATTGCCGAGCATGCGGCGCGGGTGCCCGACGCAGAGCGGGCGGCGCTGGAACTGGCGGCGGCGCGGATCCGGGCCTATCACCTGCGGCAGATGCCGGTGCTTGAGGAGCGTTGGGTGGATGAGGCCGGGGCCGAGCTGGGCTGGCGCTGGAGCCCGGTGCCGGCGGCGGGGCTTTATGTGCCCGGCGGCATTGCCTCCTATCCGTCCAGCGTGTTGATGAATGCGATCCCGGCCAAGGTTGCCGGGGTGGGGCGGCTGGCGATCTGTGTGCCGACCCCGGACGGGGTGGTGAACCCGGCGGTGCTGCTTGCCGCGCAGATTGCCGGGGTGGACGAGATTTACCGCATTGGCGGTGCCCAGGCGATTGCGGCGCTGGCCTATGGGACCGAGAGCATCGCGCCGGTGGACAAGATCACCGGGCCGGGCAATGCCTTTGTCGCCGCGGCCAAGCGGCGGGTGTTCGGCAAGGTGGGCATCGACATGATTGCCGGGCCCAGCGAGATCCTGATCATTGCCGACAAGGATAACGACCCGGACTGGCTGGCGCTGGATCTGATGAGCCAGGCCGAGCATGACGAAAGCGCGCAGGCGATCCTGATGACCGACGATGCCGCCCTGGCGCAGGCGGTGGGGGCGGCGGTCGAGGCGCGGCTTGAGACGCTGGCCCGGCGCGACGTGGCCGGGGCAAGCTGGCGCGATTTCGGTGCGGTGATCGTGGTGCGTGACCTGGAGGAGGCGGCGGCCCTGTCGAACCGGGTGGCGCCCGAGCATCTGGAGCTGTGCGTGGCCGACCCGGACGCGCTGGCGGCGCTGTGCACCGAGGCCGGCGCGATCTTTCTGGGGCAATGGACGCCCGAGGCGATCGGCGATTATGTGGGCGGGCCGAACCACGTGCTGCCCACGGCGCGCTCGGCGCGGTTTTCCTCGGGCCTTAACGTGATGGATTTTCTCAAGCGCACGACGCTGGCACGGATGCGCCCCGAGGCGCTGGCCGCGATCGGCCCGGCGGCTGAAACCCTGGCGCGCTCAGAAAGCCTGGAGGCGCATGGGCTGAGCGTCACCGCCCGGCTTGACGCCCTGAACCGGGGCACGACATGACCGACCGGATCAGCAAGATCGAGATCGACGATACCGGCCTGGCCGCGCCCACCCCGGCGATCGAGCAGGAGCGCAAGGTGGCGGTGTTCGACCTGTTGGAGCAGAACCATTTTGCCCTGCCGGCGCGCGGCGATGTCACCCCGCCGCCCGGCCCGTACCACCTGGGCCTGGCGATTCGCGACCGGCGGCTGGTGTTCGACATCACCACCGAGGCCGGTGACAAGGCCGGCGAATTTCACCTGTCGCTGGGGCCGTTCCGGCAGGTGGTGAAGGATTATTTCTCGATCTGCGAGAGCTATTTCGAGGCGGTGAAGAAGCTGCCCCCCGCCCAGATCGAGGCCATCGACATGGGCCGACGCGGCATCCACAACGAGGGCGCCGAGCTGCTGCGCGAGCGTCTGGCCGGCAAGGCCGAGGTGGACCGCGATACCGCGCGCCGGCTGTTTACCCTGATCTGCGTTCTGCATTGGGGGTGAGCATGGAGGGGTTGCCGCAATCGGTGCTGTTTTGCTGTGACCACAACGCGGTGCGCTCGCCCATGGCCGAGGCGATGATGAAGGCCTTTTACGGCCAGGCCACCTATGTGCAATCGGCAGGCGTGCGCGGCACCATGGAGGTGGACGGTTTCTCGGTGGCGGTGTGCGAGGAGCTGGGGATCGAGCTGGCCCGCCACCGGACCCGCTCGTTCGAGGAAATGCAGCAATGGGGCGATGACCTGACCGGGTTTGACCTGATCGTGGCCCTGTCGCCGGCGTCCTTGCGCATGGCGCAGGAGCTGACCCGCCATGCGGCGGTCGAGATCGAATACTGGCCGGTGCTGGACCCGACCGACCTGGGCACGCGGCGCGAGGAAAAGCTCTCGGCCTATCGCCAGGCGCGCGATCAGATCAAGGCGCGGATGCTTGCCCGATTCGGCCCGCCGCGCGCCGATGCGCCGGCGTCCTGATCCCGGCAGGGGCGACAAAACCGCCACCGTGCGGCTCTATTGGCGGCGATCGCGTTAAAACCTCTTGAAAACCGGCCCTCAAGGGCGCATTTAAGGCGCGCCCGCATCCTGGCGGGTAAATGTTTGAAGGAGTGACCATGGCCAAGGAAGAAGAGCTCGAATTCCCCGGTGTCGTAAAGGAACTCCTGCCAAATGCGACATTTCGGGTCGAGCTGGAAAACGGCCATGAGATCATCGCGCATATGGCAGGCAAGATGCGCAAGAACCGCATCCGGGTTCTGGCAGGCGACAAGGTTCAGGTGGCGATGACGCCCTATGACCTGAGCAAGGGGCGGATCAATTACCGCTTCAAGTAAGCCGCGGCTGATCCTGGGCTCGGGCTCGCCACGGCGGGCCGAGCTGTTGGCGCAGATCGGCGTGGTTGCCGATGAGGTGCGCCCGCCCGAGGTGGACGAAACCCCCGAAAAGGCAGAGCTTCCGCGCGCCTATTGCAAGCGGATCGCGATCGCCAAGGCGGCAGCGATGCAGGTCGCGCCGGGCGAGGTGGTGCTGTGCGCCGATACCACGGTGGCGCTGGGCCGGCGCATCCTGGGCAAGCCCGCGGATGCCGGGGAGGCGGCGGCATTTCTGCATATGCTTTCGGGCCGCCGCCACCGGGTGATTACCGCGGTGGTGGTGCGCAATGCCAGCCGGCAATGGGTGCGCATGGTGGAAACCGTGGTCAGGATGAAACGGCTCTCGGATATCGAGGTGAACGCCTATCTTGCCTCGGGCGACTGGCGGGGCAAGGCCGGGGGCTATGCCATTCAGGGGCCGGCCGGGGCGTTCATCCCATGGATAAGGGGCTCCTATACCGGGGTCATGGGCCTGCCGGTGGCCGAAACCGCGGGGCTGTTGCAGGCGGCGGGGTACCCGGTGTTCGGGCCGGCATCCGGGGCGGCACCGTGAAGGGGCGGGTCATTGCGCTGGACCGGCTGCACGGGCACGACGCTGCTGCCCTGGTCGAGGACGGGGTGCTGCAGGATCTGCTGGTGGATCTGGGCGACGGCCCCCTGCCCGGCGCGATCATGCGCGCGATCTGCACCCGGCCGATGAAGGGGCAGGGCGGCATGATGCTGGCGCTGCCCGGTGGCCTTTCGGGATATCTGCGCAAGGGCAAGGGGATGCGGCCGGGGCAGGCGCTGCTGGTGCAGGTGACCGGGCGCGCCGAGGAGGGCAAGGCGGTGCCGGTCACCGCCCGGGTGCTGTTCAAGAGCCGCCATGCCATTGTCACGCCCGGCGCGCCGGGGATCAATGTCTCGCGCCGGATCCGCGATGACGAGGCGCGGGCGCGGCTGCTGGAGATCGCCCATGCGGTGATGGATGACGGGGCCGGGCTGATCCTGCGCTCGGCGGCGGAACATGCCGATGACGAAGCCGTGGCCGAGGACATCGCGGCGATGCGCGATCTGGCGCGGGCGGTGATGGCCGATGCGGCGGGAGAGGCGCCCGAGCTTCTGGTCGAGGGCGCCGGCGCGCATCTTCTGGCATGGCGCGACTGGCCGGCGCCGGACCTGCTTGCCGATGCGCCGGGCAGCTTTGCCGACCATGGTATCGACGATATGATCGCCGCAGCGCTGGCGCCCAGGCAGCCGCTCAAGGGCGGCGGCTTTGCCTTTGTCGAGCCGACCCGCGCGCTGGTGGCGGTGGATGTGAATACCGGCAACGAGACCTCGCAGGCGGCCGGGCTCAAGGTCAATATCGCGCTGGCGCGCGACCTGCCGAGGCTGCTCAGATGTCGGGGGCTGGGCGGGCAGATCGTGATCGACTTTGCCCCGATGCCGAAAAAGGACCGCCCGGCGCTGGAACAGGTGCTGCGCGCCGCCTTTCGCCGTGACGAGACCGAGACCGCGCTTGCCGGCTGGACCCCGCTGGGGCATTTCGAGCTGCAACGCAAACGCGACCGCCTCCCCATCCCTCAGGAGCTTGCCCCATGACCTGCCCGATCTGCAAGAAGGATACCGACCCGCGCTATCGCCCGTTCTGTTCGCGCCGCTGCGCCGATGTGGATCTGGGCCGCTGGCTGTCGGGCAGCTATGCCATTCCGGCGCAAGAGCCCGAGGCGCTGGACGAGGCCGAAAAAGCACTGCGCGACC
>CAZPDV010000033.1:0-11560 GCA_964585355.1 uncultured Aliiroseovarius sp. | reverse complement strand
CCCCTCTTTCCAGGTTGAAAACCTGGCGTCCTAACCGATAGACGAACGGGCCAGCAGTCGGTGCGCGGTTGATAGGGAAAAGCCGGCGGCAGGGCAAGGGGGATTTTGCGCCTGGGGAAAATTTTTTCGCGGCGGGGCGCGCCCGAACCTTGCCCCGGCTCAGGCGGGGGCGGCGTCCTCAAGCCGCAGCTGGGCGCGGGTCACCCCCTGCCAGGTATTGAGCTCCAGCCGCCCGGCCAGGTGAAAGCGGGCGCCGCCATGTTCCAGCAGGGTGGGGCCAAGGGCGCTGTCGAAGGCGGAAAAGGCGATGGCGTCGAGCCGCGCGCCCAGCCCGTCGGTGAAGGTCAGGCGCAGATGCCCCTCGCCCACCCGCTTGGCAAAGCTGATCGCCATGTCGGGAAAGGCAAAGCGCGGGCCCGGCGCGGCGGCGCCATAGGGGCCGGCGGCCTCGATGGTTTCGATCAGGTCGGGGGTGGCGGCGGCGGGCATCAGGGCGCTGTCCAGGCGCAGGGCGCGTGGCCCGATTTCGGCCGCCCCCTGCCGGGCCAGCAATTCCGACAGGCGCGCCATGCCGGGCTCAAGCTGGGCCCGGGTCAGGCTCAGACCGGCTGCCATCTTGTGGCCGCCGCCGGTCTCGATCATCCCCTCGGCCATGAGCCGCTGCACGCTGGCGCCCAGGTCGATGCCGCTGACCGAGCGGCCCGAGCCCCGGCCCAGATCGCCATCGAAACCGATCACCAGGGCGGGGCGGTTGGCGGCCTCTTTCAGGCGCGAGGCGACGATGCCGACAATGCCCGGATGCCAGCCGTCGCCGGCGGCCCAGACCAGCGGCGCCTCCAGCCCGCGCGCTTCCGCCTGGGCCAGCGCCACCTCCTGCACCCCGGCCTCGACCGCGCGGCGTTCCTTGTTGAGCGCATCCAGCCGCGCGGCCAGGGCGGCGGCCTCGGCCGGGTCGGTGGTGGAGAGCAGCCGCGCCCCCAGATCGGCGCGTCCGATCCGCCCGCCGGCATTGATCCGCGGCCCCAGCACATAGCCCAGGTGATAGCTCCGCGGCGGCTCGTTCATCCCGGCCACATCGGCCAGCGCCACCAGGCCGGGGCGGGCGCGCCGGGCCATGACCTTGAGCCCCTGCACCACCAGCGCCCGGTTGGCCGCGATCAGCGGCGCCACATCCGCCACCGTGGCCAGCGCCACCAGGTCCAGCGCGGCGATCAGGTCAGGCCCCTGGCGCCCGGCGGCGCGCAACTGGCGCCCGGCCTCGACCAGCAGCAGGAACACCACCCCGGCCGCGCACAGATAGCCCGGCGCGGCGTCGCTTTCATCCTGTCGGTTCGGGTTGACTACCGCCAGGGCGGGGGGATTTTCCTCGGCCCCCAGGTGGTGATCCACCACCACCACCTCGGCGCCGGCGGCATTGGCGGCGGCGATCGCCTCGGGGGCGGCGGTGCCGCAATCGACGGTGACGATCAGGGAATGGTCGCGGGCGAGCTTCTGCATCGCCGGCACGTTGGGGCCATAGCCCTCGCGGATCCGGTCGGGCACATAAAGCGTGGCCGCGTGGCCGAAATGGCCGAGCCAGTCGATGATGAGCGCCGCCGAGGCCGCCCCGTCCACGTCGTAATCGGCAAAGATGGCGATGCGCTCGCCCCGCTCCAGCGCGGTGAGCAGCCGGGCGGCGGCGCGCTCCATGTCCTTGAGGCCACGCGGGTCGGGCAGGGTGTCGCGCAGGGTGGGGGCCAGAAAGCCGGGCGCTTCGGCGGCGCTGACCCCGCGCCGCGCCAGCACGGCGGCCACCGGGGCGGGCAGGCCGGTGGCCTGTTCCAGCGCCTCGGCCTGGCGGGCGGTCTCCAGGTCGGGCCCGACCCAGCGCCGCCCGGTGAGCGAGCTTTCGACCCCCAGAAACGCGGCCCGGTCCATGTCAGCCGGCAACCGGGCTGCGATAGCTCATGCGCCGGACCGACCCGGTTTTCGAGCGCATCAGGATGGTCTCGGTGGTGACAAAGCCGGGCTCGCGCCGGATCCCGGCCACGATCGAGCCGTCGGTCACTCCGGTGGCGGCAAAGATCACGTCGGCGGTGACCATTTCATCGCGGTTATAGATCCGGTCGAAATCGGTGATTCCGGCCTTGGCGGCGCGCCGGCGCTCGTCGTCGTTGCGAAACATCAGCCGGCCCCACATCTGCCCGCCCATGCATTTGAGCGCACTGGCCGCCAGCACCCCCTCGGGGGCGCCGCCCGAGCCCATATACATGTCGATCCCGGTCTTTTCGGCCTCGGCGCAATGGATCACCCCGGCCACATCGCCATCGGTGATCAGGCGAATGGCGGCGCCGGTGGCGCGGATCTCGGCGATCATGGCCTCGTGGCGGGGGCGTTCGAGCACGCAAACGGTGATGTCGGAAGGGCGACAGCCCTTGGCGGCGGCCAGCACCTCGACCCGCTCGCGCGGGGGCATGTCCAGCGACACCACGTCGGGGGCGTATCCCGGCCCGATCGCCAGCTTGTCCATATAGACATCCGGCGCATGCAGCAGCGTACCGCGCGGCGCCATGGCGATCACGGTCAGCGCATTGGGCATGTCCTTGGCGGTCAGCGTGGTGCCCTCCAGCGGGTCCAGCGCGATATCCACCGCCGGGCCGGTGCCGCGCCCGACCTCCTCGCCGATGAACAGCATCGGCGCCTCGTCGCGCTCGCCCTCGCCGATCACCACCACCCCGGCAATGTCGAGCTGGTTGAGCTGCTCGCGCATGGCGTTGACCGCGGCCTGGTCGGCGGCCTTTTCGTCGCCGCGCCCGATCAGGCCGGCCGAGGCAATGGCGGCGGCTTCGGAAACGCGGGCCAGGCCCAGCGAAAGCATGCGGTCGTGAAATTCGGGTTGGGCAGACATGGGCGTTCCTTGAGGGGGGCTTTCGGTTTCGACTTGGCCGCAACCTATCAGGGCGGCGGCCGGGGGGGAAGCCATCGGCGGCCCCCGGCGGCAAAATTCCCGCCGCTTCAGGCGCCGGCCACGGCCTCGACGCTGGCCACGATATCGGCAATCACCGCGTCCAGCAGCGCCTCGTCCTCGGATTCGCCCATCACCCGGATCAGCGGCTCGGTCCCCGACCGGCGGATCAGCAGCCGGCCATTGCCGGCCAGCCGCGCCTCGCCCTCGGCAATCGCCTCACGAACAGCGGGCGCCTCCAGCGGGCGGGTATCCTCGGCAAAGCGCACATTCGACAGCTTTTGCGGCACCGGCTCGAATACATGCGCCAGGCGGCTGGCGGGCTGGCCGGTGCTGACCATGGCGGCCAGGAACTGCAACCCCGCCAGCAGCCCGTCGCCGGTGGTGGCATAATCGGTCATCACGATATGGCCGGATTGCTCGCCGCCCAGGTTGAAGCCGTGCTCGCGCATGGCCGCGACCACGTGGCGGTCGCCCACCGGGGTGCGCAACAGCGCAATGTCCTGGGCTTCCAGGTATCGCTCAAGCCCCAGATTCGACATCACCGTGGCCACCAGCGCCGGCCCCATCAGCCGGCCCTCGGCGGCCCAGCGGCTGGCAAACAGCGCCATCACCTGGTCGCCATCGGCCACCTGGCCGTTTTCGTCGATGATCATCACCCGGTCGGCGTCTCCGTCCAGGCAGATGCCCAGGTCGGCCCCGTCCGCCAGCACCGCTGCCGCCGCCGCCTGGGGCGCGGTCGAGCCGCAGCCATCGTTGATATTGATCCCGTTGGGATGGGTGCCGATCTCGATCACTTCGGCGCCCAGCTCCCACAGAAGCTCGGGCGCGGCGCGCCAGGCGGCGCCATTGGCCGCGTCGATCACCACCTTGAGCCCGGTCAGCCGCAGCCCGGCCGGCAGGGTGGTCTTGAGAAACTCCACATAGCGCTGGCGGCCCTCGTCCACCCGCTTGGCGCGGCCGATATTGTCCGGCTGCACCGGCTCGACCCCGGCCGTGACCAGCTGCGAAATCGCCGCCTCGTCTGCGTCGGAAAGCTTGAACCCGTCCGGGCCGAACAGCTTGATGCCATTGTCGTGAAACGGGTTGTGCGAGGCCGAAATCATGATCCCCAGATCGGCGCGCATGGAATAGGTCAGCCGCCCCACCGCCGGCGTCGGCACCGGCCCCAGCAGCAGCACGTTCATCCCGGTCGAGGTCAGCCCGGCGGTGAGCGCATTTTCGATCATGTAGCCCGACAGGCGGGTATCCTTGCCGATCACCACCCGGTGGCGGTTCTGCCGGTCGCGGCGAAAATGCCGCCCGGCCGCCGCCCCGATCTTCAGCGCCATTTCCGCGGTCATCGGCCAGCTGTTGGCCCGCCCGCGCACCCCGTCCGTGCCAAACAGCTTTTTCTTTTTCCTGTCTTTCGTCATGTCTCCCACCTGCCTGTCGTTGCCGCCTGCCACAGCGCCATTGCCTGCCTGGTCGCGGCTATATCATGCACCCGGACGATCTGCACCCCCTGGGCAATGGCGGCCAGCGCCACCCCGATCGAGCCCGGCGCGCGCTGGGCGGCGGGGGCCTCGGGATTGCCGCCAATGGTGCCGATGAACCGCTTGCGCGAGGCCCCCAGCAGCAGCGTGCAGCCCAGCCCGTGAAACAGGCCGAGCCCGGCCAGCAGCGCCAGGTTATGCGCAAGCGTCTTGCCGAACCCGATGCCGGGGTCCAGCACGATGCGCCCGCGCTCGGCCCCGGCGGCCTCGGCCTTGTCTGCTTTTTCCTCAAGAAAATCATATACATCCAGAAGGACATCGCGGTAATGCGGGGCTTTCTGCATGGTCTTGGGGTCGCCCTGGGCATGCATCAGGCACAGCGCCAGGTTGGTGTTGATCACGGTGCGCTCCATCTCGGGGTCATAGGTCATGGCCGAGACATCGTTGATCATTGCCGCCCCGGCCCAGATCCCCTCGGCCGCCACCCGCGCCTTGCGGGTGTCCAGCGAAACCGGGGCGCTGATCCCGGCCGCGCGCAGGGCCTTGAGCACCGGGATGGTGCGGGCGATTTCCTCCTCCACCGGCACCGGATCGGCCCCCGGCCGGGTGCTTTCACCGCCGATATCCAGCAGGTCGGCGCCCTCGGCAAGCATCTCGGCGGCGCGGGCGGTGGCGGCGTCAACCGTGTTGAAGCGGCCGCCATCGGAAAAACTGTCCGGCGTCACGTTGAGAATACCCATCAGGCGCGGCCGGTCCATGGCAAGGCCGGCCACCGGCGGGCGCGGCGCGCTCAGCCGGGCAAGGATGTCGCCCGGCACCTCGTCGGCCGGGACGATCCGGGGCGCCCGGGTGCGCGACAGCACCTCGACCCGCTCGAACCAGCACCAGCCCCCGGCCAGGGGCCGGGCATCGGCCGGTCGGGCCGGGCCGCATTGCGGCAGGGGGCGGAAATAGTCGCGCATGTCCCGGTTCTTGCCTGTCAGGGCAGCTTTGGCAAGGCCGGGTCGTCCAGCCGGGCGGTAACTTGCCGGATGGCGCCCGGCGCCTGGCCCGGCTCGGGCATGTCCACCAGCAAAAGCGCCCGCGCCCCCAGGGTCTCGGCCAGCCACCCGGCCCGGACCAGCGGCCGCTCGGGGTGCTCGGGGGGGGCGGCCGCGCTCAGAATCACCCGCGAGGGCGCCCAGACCGCCAGCTTTCCATGCCCCAGCGCATGGTCGATCTCGGTGCGCGAGGCCACCGCCGACAGGCGCGGGTCGGCCCCGGCCAGCATCCAGGCGGCCTGATCGGCGGCCAGAAGCGCGATCTGGCGGGCGGCGTCCGGGTCCGGGCTGGTCGGCGCCGGGGCAGGGGGCTGCCCGGTGGCCAGAAGCACCGGCATCCCGGCCCCTTCCAGCAGGTCGAGAAACCCGGCCAGCGCCGGCGCCGCGGCCGCCTCACCCCCCAGCAGGACCAGCAGCGGCGCCTCGGCGGGCGGCTTGTGCTCTGGCAAGCGGCGCTCGGGCCGGGCGCGCACGATCTCGACCCCCAGCGCGCCGGGGCCGCGGTCGAGCTTCTCGATCCGCACGAAAACGCGCAACGCCTGCGGCGCCGCCAACAGGCGCGCGGCAATACCCTCGGCCAGGGTCTCCAGCAGGTCGAAGCGCCGCGCCGCCAGCTCGGCCGCGATCGCCTCGGTCACCAGGTCATAGGACAGGATCCGGTCCACGTCGTCATCCACCGGCGCCTCGGGCGGGGTCACCTCGACCACCACGTTGAAGGCCAGCCGCTGGGTCACCCCGCGCTCGGACTGAAAGGCGCCGATCTCGACCGCGACCACGTGATCGCGCAGCGAGATCCGGTCGGGCACGACCCCATCGCCCTGCATGGCCCGGGCCCGCTCGATCGGATGGGCAAAGGCCCGGGAGATTTCGGCATCAACCATGCGCCCGGCCTATCGCGGCAAAAGGGTCATGTAAACAGCCCGGTTTCCGATCCGGGCGAAATGCCGGGGCGGCGCGTGACGGGGCGGGCGGTCAGGCCGGCGCCCGGTAGAAATAATGCACGCCGATCGAGGCGGTGCGGGTGAACCGGCGCGACCAGCTCGGCCGTACCGCGCTGGTGTGATAATAGGTGGCGCCCCTGGTCAGATCGCGCGGCGCCCCGTCCAGCATGGCGCGCGCCACCTTGCCCACGCGGGCCCAGGCGGCGGGCTCGGAGATCACCTCCTTGCGGCCGTCGCAGGTATAGGTGAACTGGCACTGGAAGCGCCGGCCGGTGCCCTGGTGGATCACGCCGCAAACGCTGTCGGGAAAGGCGGCGCTGTCCACCCGGTTCATGATCACTTCCGCCACCGCGAACAGGCCCCGCGCGGTTTCGCCGCGGGCCTCGAAATAGAGCGCCTCGGTCAGGCATTTCCAGTCATCGCCGCCGGTGGCCTCGGGCTGCGCCGCCAGCCAGCTTTCACTGTATTCCACCGCCTTGGTGCCCGGCGCGCGCGGGGTGGTGGCCAGGGTGCGGATCAGCTGGGGCGTGACCGCCTCAAGCCCCTGGCGCTCCAGCGCCATGAGCCGAGTGACCGCGCGCCCGGTTGCGTCCTGGGCGAAAACCTCGGAGCCGACAACAGCGGCAAGGGCGCAGGCAACAAGCGCCAGGTTGCGAAAAATACGTCGCATGGCAGATCAGACTATCCCATTTCCCCAGGTGGTTTTCACCAATATCCGCGAAATTTAATCGTTTTGTCCCGAAAAGTCCAGTTGCCGGCCTTTCCGGGGCGTTCGCTGATGCGCAGATAGGCGCATCCGGCCGGCGCGCAACCGCCTGCGCGGTTTTGTCCCGGGGCGGCGGCCTGTCGCGGTTCGGCGCCCTGTCAAGACAGGTCAGTCAGAGCCCCCTTCAAGCCGGTCACGAATGGCCAGTTGCGCGGCGGCAAGGCGGGCCACCGGCACCCGGAAGGGCGAGCACGAGACATAATCGAACCCCGCCGCCCGGCAAAAGGCGATGGATTCCGGGTTGCCGCCATGTTCGCCACAGATCGACAGGGTGACATCCGGGTTGGCGGCGCGCCCGCGCGTGGCGCCCAGGGTCAGAAGCTCGCCCACGCCCTCTTCGTCAAGCAGGTGAAACGGGTCTTCGCGGTAAACCCCCTGGGCCACGTATTCGCCCATGAAGCGCCCGGCATCGTCGCGCGAAAGACCATAGGTCATCTGGGTCAGGTCGTTGGTTCCAAAGGACAGGAACGCGGTGTGCGGGGCGATGTCGCCGGCCCGCAGGGCGGCGCGCGGGGTTTCCACCATGACCCCCAGCCGATAGTCGAAATCGGCGCCGCTCTCGACCCGCACCGCTGCCGCCACCGCCTCGATCCGGGCGCGCACGATCTCGACCTCGCGCCGGGCCGAGACCAGCGGGATCATGATTTCCGGCACCACCGGCGCGCCGCCCCCGCGCGAGGCCTCGATGGTGGCCTCGAAGATGGCGCGGGCCTGCATGTCATAGATTTCCGGCACGGTCAGCCCCAGCCGCACCCCGCGCAGCCCCAGCATCGGGTTGAATTCGCGCATCGCTTCCACCCGCTGGGTGACATCGGAAACCGGCAGGTCCAGCGCCTCGGCCAATTCGCGCAGCCCCTCGCGGCCATGCGGCAGGAATTCATGCAGCGGCGGGTCGAACAGCCGGATGCAGACCGGCTTGCCGGCCATCAGGTGGAACAGTTCGGCAAAATCGGCGCGCTGCATCGGCAACAGCCGCGCCAGCGCCGCCCGGCGGTCATCGGCATGGTCGGCAAAGATCATCTCGCGCATGGCCAGCAGGCGGTTGTCCTCGAAGAACATGTGCTCGGTGCGGCACAGGCCGATGCCCTCGGCCTCGAACATCAGCGCCTTGCGCGCGTCCTCGGGCGTGTCGGCATTGGCCCTGACCGAAATGTCGCGCGCCGCATCCGCCCAGCCCATCAGCGTGCGGAAATTGTCGTCCAGCGCCGGCGGCAACATGGCGGCGGCCCCGGCCAGCGCCTCGCCGGTATTGCCGTCGATGGTCAGCACCTCGCCGGCGCGCAGCACCCGCCCGTCGGCGCAGGTCAGGGTGCCGGCGGCCAGGTCGATCTCGATATCCGCCGCCCCCACCACGCAGGGCAGGCCAAGGCCGCGGGCGATCACCGCGGCGTGGCTGGTGATGCCGCCGCGCTGGGTCAGCACCGCCTGGGCGGCATGCATGCCACGGATGTCCTCGGGGCTGGTCTCGCGGCGCACCAGGATACAGGGCTCGTCGCGGGCGGCCATGGCCTGGGCGGCGCGGGCGGTAAAGACGATGCGCCCGGTGGCGGCGCCGGGGCTGGCGGCAATGCCGTGGGCGACCACGTCACGCGGGCCTTCCGGGTCCACATGGCTGTGCAGAAGCTCGGTCAGGGCGCGCGGCGGGATCCGCAGGATCGCCTCGTCCGGGGTAATGATCCCGTCCTGGGCAAGCGCCACATTGATGCGCAGATTGGCCCGTTCCGAGCGCGCCACCCGTACCGCGTCCAGGATGAAAAGCTCTTCGTTTTCAATGGTGAACTCGATCTGCATCTCTTCGCGCAGGCGGCTGCGGCACAGCTCTCCAAAGCGCAGCAGGTCGGCAAAACTGTCCGGCAGCACCTCTTCCACCGAGCGCCCGCGCGCATCGCGGGTGAGGTACATCACCGCCTCGTCGCCGGCCCGGGTCAGCGCGTCGCGCCCCTGGCTCTTGCACAGGTAACGGCCGCGGATCTCGCGCGCGCCGGTGGCCGGGTTGACGAACTGGATCACCCCAGAGCCACAGATGCCTTGCCCCACGCCCAGGGCCATTTTCTGCACCACCAGCCCCAGCCCCGCATCCGCCGGCGCCCCCTTGGCCATGCGCAGCATCCGCGCGGTGGTGCCTTCCCAGGCCCGCGCCATGGAGCGCAAGACCGCCGCCAGCTGCGCCAGCGGGTCCTGCTCGAAGGCAATGCCGGCCTCGTCCTCGTAAAGGGCGCGCGCCCGCGCCACCGCATCCGGGGCGTTCTGGTCGAGCTCGGCAAACATGTCCGGGTCGAGCCGCTCCACATGCACCGCATAGGCCTGGATGAAGCGCAGATAGAGCGCATCCGCCGCCGCCTGGCCGTGGCTGGCGGCAATCCGGGCATGGGCGGCGTCGTTCATGCCGATATTGAGGATGGCGCCGGGCCCGCCCCAATCCTTGTCCTGCGAGGAGGGCCGGACCGAGACCAGCACCTCGCCCCCCAGCGCCTGCATCAGCGCGTTGAGATCGGGCAGGCGCCCCTTGGGCAGGGCATGCACCGTGTCGAAATCCAGCGCCGCGGTGGGCGGCACCGGCATGTCAAGCCGGATCAGCCGCTGCAGGCACTTGGCCCGGCCGCCATGGCGGTCGGTGGCGATCGGCGCCGTCGGCGTGATCAGCGTGAAGCCGTGAGACGGATCGTTTCGTAGCGTTTCCTGCACTTTCCCGCGCCTTTCTGCGCTGCGGCACCCGTTGTTCATGTGCAGCATACCGCCTGCGGGGCATCTGGCAAGGGGCCGTGGCCTACCCGGCCAGCGCCGCCAGGATGCGCGCCCAGGAGCGGATGCCCTTGTGAAAGCTCTCGAGGTTGTATTTCTCGTTGGGCGAGTGGATCTGATCGTCGTCGCGGCCAAAGCCGATCAGCAGGCTGTCCATGTCCAGGATGGTCTTGAAATGCCCGGCAATGGGGATCGAGCCGCCACAGCCGATATAGGCGGCGGCGCGGGGCCATTCATCCGACAGCGCCTGCCGGGCCTTCTCGAAGGCCGGGTCGTCGATCGCCATCCGCGAGGCGCGCGAGCCGCGGCTTTCGTGCCAGATCACCTCGAAATCCTCGGGGATATTGCTTTCGATATATTCGGCAAAGGCGGCGTGGATCCTGTCCGGGTCCTGATCCCCCACCAGCCGGAAGGACAGCTTGCAATGGGCCTCGGCCGGCAGCACGGTCTTGAAGCCGTCGCCGATATAGCCGCCCCACATGCCGTTCACCTCGCAGGTGGGCCGGGACCAGATCATCTCGAGCGGGGTGCGGTCCTGCTCGCCCGCCGGCACCGACAGGCCGACATCGCCCAGATAGGCGGCATGGTCGAAATTCAGCCCCTGCCATTGCGCGCGGATCTCGTCGGAAAGCTCGGGCACGCCGTCGTAAAAGCCGGGCAGGGTGATGCGCCCGGTCTCGTCATGCAGCCCGGCGATCAGGGTTGAGAGCACATGCAGCGGATTGCCCGCCAGCCCGCCATACATCCCCGAATGCAGATCGCGCGAGGCGCCGCGAATGGTGAATTGCTCGCTCTGAAGCCCGCGCAGCATGGTGGTGATGGCCGGCACCGCCGATTCGAACAGGCCGGTGTCACAGATCAGGGCGATGTCGGCGGCAAGCTCTTCGGCGTTTTCGCGCATGAACGGCACCAGCGAGGGCGAGCCGGATTCCTCCTCGCCCTCAAGCATGAACGAGACCCGGATCGGCAGGCTGCCATGCACCTTTTTCCAGGCGCGGCAGGCCTCGATGAAGGTCATCAGCTGGCCCTTGTCGTCCGAGGCGCCGCGCCCCCGGATCACGGTGCCGGCGGCGGTTTCCTCCAGCGCCGGCTCAAAGGGCGGGCGGTCCCACAGGTCCAGCGGATCCACCGGCTGCACGTCATAATGACCATAGAACAGCACATGCGGCCGGTCCGCCGGCCCTTCGGCATGGGCCACGACCATGGGGTGGCCGCTGGTCGGGCGTTTTTCGGCGGCGATTCCAATGCCTTGCAGGTCATCCACCAGCCAATCGGCGGCCCGGTCGCAATCGGCCGCATGGGCCGGGTCGGTCGAGATCGACGGCACCCTGAGCAGCCCCATCAGGCGCTCCAGCGCCTCGGGCAGGTCTTGGTCGATCTGGTTCAGGACGGGATCAAGGGACATGGCGCGCGCTCCGGTATTGGCAAGAATTGGCGAAAATCAGCCGGGGCATCCTGGTCCCCGAAACAGATGTCAGCATCATTCAAGGTCATGCCCCGGATCGCCAGCGATCCGGTTCGCGCCCGACCCCGCCCCCAGGGCGGGCGCGAACCTTCTAGAGCATGTCGCGTTTGATTGGTGTCAGTGCGCCACCCAAAAGGGCAGGCGGCCGCCCGGGTGGGCGCGAATGCGCCCGCCATGGGGGCGGGCG
>CAZPDV010000032.1:0-11940 GCA_964585355.1 uncultured Aliiroseovarius sp. | reverse complement strand
GCGCTCACGTGTCGCGGCCCAACAACATCAACAGCGCCACCAGCGTCAGCCCGACGCCGCCCAGCACCGTCACCGGCGGCACCGGGTGGCCCAGCGCCAGCTCCCACACGATCACCCAGGACGGGGTGAGATAGGTATAGGCCATTACCTTGGACGAGGGCAGGCGCATGGCGGCAAACTGCACCAGGCTGAAGGTGGTGGTGGTGGCAAAGATCATCAGATAGCCCAGCACCCACCAGACCCGCGCCGGCAGCGCCGACCACGCCACCGCGGCCAGGTCCGACCAGCCATAGAGCAACAACATGATGCCGCCGCCCACCAGCACGCCGAAGGTCGAGGCCAGCGGCCCCTCGCCCCGGTTCATCCTGCGCAGGAGCGGCACGTACAGCGCGTGCATGGCCGAGCCGGCCAGGAAAATCAGCTCGCCCCGGCCCAGCCTGAGCGCCAGAAGCGCGCCCAGGTCGCCGCGAAACACCACCCACAACGCCCCGGCCGCCCCCACCAGCAGCGCCCCCCAGACAAAACCCGACAGGCGCTGTCCCAGGATCGGCCAGGCCAGCAGCCCGGTCATCAGTGGCGTCAGCGTGAAAATCGCCGAAAGCGGCACCGGCCCGGCGATCTTGAGCGCCTCGAACATGGCCACGAAATAGCTGGCAAAGATGCCCCCCAGGATCAGAAACCGCCACGGCGCCACCAGCCGCAGCGCGCCCCCCCTCCCGCGCAACACCAGCACCGCCGCGACGATCACGCTGCCCAGCCAGAAGCGCAGGATCATCAGCGCCACCGGCGACAGATCGCCGGCGATCAGGCTGCCCAGCGAAAAGCTGCCCGCCACCAGAAGCGCAAAGACGAACATCGCCAGATGCCCCGCCAGCGCCGCGCGGCGCGCTTCTGCGCCCGCCGCCTTCCTGTCCGTCGCCGTTTCCATCCCGGCCGCCCCCCTGACCTGACCGCATCCCTGTCCCTCTCTTTTCAGGAAAGCCGCGCCACCTCAATCGGTTTGTCCGGAATTTGCCGGCCGCTCCCCTCCCCCATTGCCTTTGCGCCGCTTTTGCGCGAAACCCTTGACGTCAGCAAAGGGAGCCCCGCATGAGCCGCATCGACCAGAAATTCGCCGCCCTCAAGGACCAGGGGAAAACCGCCTTCGTCGCCTATATCATGGCCGGCGACCCGGATCAGGCGACCTCGCTCGAAATCATGCGCGGCCTGCCCGAGGCCGGCGTTGACATCATCGAACTTGGCATCCCCTTCACCGACCCGATGGCCGATGGCCCCACCATCCAGCTTGCCGGGCAACGGGCGCTGGCCGCCGGCCAGACCCTGCAAAAGACGCTGGACATGGCGGCCGAATTTCGCAAGGGCGATGACACCACCCCGATCGTGCTGATGGGATATTACAACCCGATCTACAATCGCGGCGTCACCCGCTTCCTTCAGGATGCAAAAGCCGCCGGGGTCGATGGGCTGATCGTGGTGGACCTGCCGCCCGAAGAGGACGACGAATTGTGCATCCCCGCGCAAAAGGCCGGGCTCAACTTCATCCGCCTTGCCATCCCCACCACCGATGACATGCGCTTGCCAAAGGTGCTCACCAACACCTCGGGCTTTGTCTATTACGTCTCGATCACCGGCATCACCGGCGCGGCCGAGGCGCAGGCGGCCGATGTGGCGCCGGACGTGGCCCGGATCAAGGCGGCCACCGATCTGCCGGTGGCGGTGGGCTTTGGCATCAAGACCCCGGAAACCAGCGCCGCCATTGCCGCCATTGCCGATGGCGTGGTGGTGGGCTCGGCGATTGTCGATCTGATCGGCCAGGGCAAAAGCCCCGCCGAGGTGCTGCGCTTCGTGCGCAGCCTGACCGACGCCGCGCATTCCGCCTGAGCCCTTTCATCTTTCCCCAAATACTCCCGCCGGAGGCCCGGTTTTCGCCAGAAAACCGGAACTTCAGCGCACCAGACAGGCGACCCACTGGCCATTGCCCCGGTCGCGCAGCTCCGGCTTGACCGCGGCACAGCGCGGCTCGGCAATCGGGCAGCGGGTGCGGAACACGCAGCCCGACGGCGGGTCAAGCGGGCTGGGCAGATCCTGGTCGAGCAGCAGCACCTCGCGCCCCCGGTTGGCCTTTGGGTCGGGGATCGGCACCGCTGAAATCAGCGCCTCGGTATAGGGATGGCCGGGGGATTTGTAGAGCTGGCTGCTCTCCGAAATTTCCATGACATTGCCCAGATAGAGCACCATCACCCGGTCCGAGATATGCTTGACCACGCTCAGGTCATGGGCAATGAAGATCAGGCTCAGCCCCATTTCCTTCTGGATTTCCATGAGCAGGTTGATCACCTGCGCCTGGATCGACACGTCCAGCGCCGAAACCGGCTCGTCACAGATGATCAGCTGCGGCTTGACGATCAGGGCGCGGGCGATGCCGATGCGCTGGCACTGGCCGCCGGAAAATTCGTGCGGATAGCGGTTGATCATGTTGGGCAGGATGCCGACCCGGTCCAGCGCCGCGCGGACACGGGCCTTGACCTCGGTCGCGTCCAGTTCGGGAAAGTGGGTCCTGAGCGGCTCGGCCACGATCTGACCGATGGTCATGCGCGGGTCGAGCGAGGCCAGCGGATCCTGAAAGATCATCTGCATTTCCTTGCGATGGCCGCGCATTTCGCGTCTGGAAAGCCCCAGCAGGTCCTCGCCCAGCCACAGGGCGCGGCCGGTTTCGGCCGGGACCATGCGCATCACCGCGCGCGCCAGCGTTGACTTGCCGCAGCCGGATTCACCAACGATACCAAGGGTTTCGCCGGCCTCAAGGGTGAAGCTCACCCCGTCCACCGCCTTGAGCTTGTCGGGCCGGGTCCAGGGCATGGCGCCATGCGGCTTGACATCGAACCAGACGCGCAGGTCATCGACCTGCAACAGCGGGCCGCGATCCTTCATTTCAGATCCTCCACCGGGCGCAGGCAGGCACGCCTGCGGATTTCCTTGCCGGGCACCTCGCGCAGCACCGGGCGCTCGTTCCAGCATTTCTCAAGCGCATATTCACAGCGCGGCACGAAGGGACACCCGGCGGGCATGTCCATCATGTTGGGCGGGTTGCCGGGAATGGTGGCAAGCTCCTCCGTGTCGATGTCAAGCCGCGGCATCGCCCGCAACAGCCCGCGCGTATAGGGGTGGGTGGGGCTTTCAAACAACCCCTCGGTAGTGCCGTATTCCATCTGCTGGCCACCATACATGACCAGGGTCTCGCGGGTGGCGCCGGCAATCACCCCCAGGTCGTGGGTAATCAGGATGATGGCCATGCCGAATTCGCGCTGAAGGTCGTCCAGAAGCTTCATGATCTGCGCCTGCACGGTCACGTCCAGCGCCGTGGTGGGCTCGTCCGCGATCAGGATGTCGGGCTGACACAACAGGCTCATGGCGATCATCACCCGCTGGCGCATGCCGCCGGAAAATTCGTGCGGATACATGGTGACCCGCGCCGCCGCCTCGGGGATGCGCACCGCGTCCAGCAGCCGCACCGCCTCGGCCACCGCCTTGCGTTTCGACATGCCGCGATGATGCACCAGCACCTCGGCCATCTGGTCCGAGACCTTCAGATACGGGTTGAGCGAGGTCATCGGGTCCTGAAAGATCATGGCGATGCGGTTGGCGCGGATCCGGTTCATCACGCTGTCGGGCGCGTTCAGGATCTCCTGCCCGTCCAGCCTGGCCGAGCCGCTGGCCCGCCCGTTCTGGGCCAGCAGGCCGGTTATGGCAAACACCGTCTGGCTCTTGCCCGAGCCGCTTTCGCCCACCACGCCCAGGGTTTCGCCCTTGCGCAGGTCAAAGCTGATCCGATCGACCGCGGTCACGGTGCCGTCGGGGGTGGAAAATTCGACCGTCAGGTCGCGGACTTCCAGAAGTGCGCTCATGCGGCTCTACCTGTCTTTCGGGTCCAGCGCATCGCGCAGACCGTCACCGATGAAAAAGAACGAAAAGATCGTCACCACGAAAAAGCCCAGCGGGAAGGCCAGCTGCCACCAGGTGCCGTAATACATCGACTTGACCCCCTCGCTGATCAGCGCGCCCCACGAGGTATAGGGCTCCTGCACCCCCAGCCCGAGGAAGGAAATGAAGCTTTCCGTCAGGATCATGCCGGGCACCAGCAACGTGGTATAGACCACCACCACCCCCAGCAGGTTGGGCACGATATGGCGCAGGATGATGCGCGGGGTCGAAACCCCCGCCACCTGCGCCGCCTCGATGAATTCCTTGTTCTTGAGGCTGAGCGTCTGGCCGCGCACGATCCGGCTCATGTCCAGCCAGGCGGTGAGGCCGATGCCCAGAAAGATCATGTAGATCGACCGGCCGAACACCACCAGCATCAGGATCAGCACGAACATGTAGGGGATCGACATGGCGACATCGACAAAGCGCATCATCACGCTGTCCACCTTGCCGCCGACAAAGCCGGCCACGGCGCCATAGATGGTGCCGACCACCACCGCGATCCCGGCGCCGATGAAGCCCACCATCAGGCTGATGCGGCTGCCCTGCACCACCCGCTGATAAAGGTCGCGGCCGCTGTCGTCGAAGCCGAAATAATGGCCGCTGGCAAGGTCCGGCCGCCCGGCATTCTTGACATCGCCCAGCACGTTCCAGTCGATGGTTTCGATGTCATAGGGCGACAGATACCCGCCCAGCATCGCAAACAGGATGATCAGCAACAGCAGGAACAGGCTGGCCATGGCCGCCTTGTTCTGCACGAAACGCCTGCGCGCATCCGCCCAGAGCGACCGGCCGCGGACCTCGGCCATATGCTCGGCCATTTCCGCGGTGCGCGGCTGCTTCGGGTGCAGGCCCGGATTTGCAGTGCTCATGGTCGTGCCCTCACAGCCGGATCTTGGGGTCGATCCAGGCGTAAAGGATATCGACCACCATGTTGAAGAAAATCGTCATCGACCCCAGCAGGATCGTCAGCCCCATCATCACCGCATAATCGCGGTTGAGCGCGGCATTGACATAGAAATAGCCAAGCCCGCCGGTGGAAAAGATGCTGTCGATGATGAACGAGCCGGTGACCATGCCCACGAAGGCCGGGCCGAGATACGAGATCACCGGCAGCAGCGTCGGCTTGAGCGCGTGGCGCAGGATGATGGTGCGCCCCGGCAGCCCCTTGGCGCGGGCGGTACGGATGAAGTTCGAGCGCAGGACTTCCAGCATGGAAGAGCGCGTCAGCCGCGCAATCGACGCCATGTAGGAGGTGGAAAGCGCGATCACCGGCAGCACCAGATACTGCCACTGCCCCCCGTTCCAGCCGCCACCGGGCAGCCATTGCAGCCAGATCGCAAAGATCAGGATCAGGATCGGCGCCATCACGAAATTGGGCAGCACCTGCGCCCCGATGGTCACGCCCACTGCGATATAGTCAAGCCAGGTATTCTGCCGGATCGCCGCCGCCATGCCCAGCGACACCCCGACCACCACCGCCACCAGAAACGACAGCGCGCCATATTTCAGCGTCACCGGAAAGCCCTGGGCGATGATGTCGTTGACGGTGCGATCCTTGTACTTGTAGGACGGTCCGAAATCGAAATCGGTGACGATCCCCCCCACATAGTTCCAAAGCTGCTTCCACAGCGGATCGTCCAGCCCGTATTTGGCGTTGATGTTTTCCAGCACCTGTGGCGGCAGGGGACGTTCCGAGGTGAACGGCCCGCCCGGCGCGGTCTGCATCAGCCAGAAGGAAGCAATCAGCAGGACAAGCAGCGTCGGAATGGCGACCGCGGCCCTGCGCAGGATAAAGTTCAGCATGTCAGGTTTCCCGACCCCGGATAAGGCGGGAGCACCGCGCGGGCAAACGCGCGATGCTCCTTGTTGGTGGTTCTCAGATCACTCGGCGACCTTGTAGAAGTCCTTCGAGTACCAGTTCTGCTCCACGTTCTCGACCGGCCAGCCCTTGAGCTTCGGGTTCAGCATGAACACGGCCGAATAGTGATAGATCGGGATGATCGGCATGTCCTCGGCGATGATCTCTTCCACCCGGGTATAGTTGGGCTGCGGATCGTCTGCGGTTTTCGCATCCGCCATCAGCTGATCGACTTCCGCGTTGGAATACTTGGAGTCGTTATAGCCGGAATTGGTGGTGATCAGGTCGAGGAAGGTCGAGGCCTCGTTGTAATCCCCGCACCAGCCGCCGCGGGCCACCTCGAAATCGCCGTTGGAACGGGCCTGCAGGAAGGTTTTCCATTCCTGGTTTTCCAGCGTCACGTTGACCCCGAGGGTCTGTTTCCACATCTGGCTGACCGCGATGGCGATCTTCTTGTGCCCTTCGGACGTGTTGTACAGCAGGGTCACGTCCAGCGGGTGATCGGGGCCGAAGCCGGCTGCCGCCATCATCTCCTTGGCGGCGGCGTTGCGCTCGTCCTGGGTCATCTCGGCGTAATCCACCGACGGCACCTCAAAGCCGGCGGTTGCGCCCGGCGTGAAGGTATAGGCCGGGAACTGGCCGCCCTGCAGGATCTTGTTCACGATCACGTCGCGGTCGATCGCATAGGACAGCGCCTTGCGCACCCGTTCGTCCTTTTCCCATGCCGGGGCGTCGTCACGCAGGTTGAACATGTAGTAATAGGAGCACAGGCGCGGGAAGCTCAGCGCCGCATCCGGGTACTGGGCCTTGAGGGTCGGATACTGGCCGGTGGGCACCGGCGCGCGGTCCAGCTCACCCGCCAGGAAACGCTGCAGCGCGATGTTTTCATCGTTGATGATCAGGTCGGTGACCTTCTCGATGATGGTGTGCTCGTTATCCCAGTACATCGGGTTGCGCTCGCGCACGCTGCGCTCGTTCGGCACATGCTCGGTCAGCACATAGGCGCCGTTCGAGACGATGTTTTCCGGCTTGGTCCAGTCCGCGCCATACTTGTCGATCACCCATTTCGGGGTCGGGAAGGTCGAGGCATGGGTGGTGGTCAGCACGAAATAGGGAATCGGCTGCGACAGGGTCACCTCAAGGGTGGTGTCGTCGATCGCCTTCACGCCCAGCTCCTCGGGCGGCAGATCGCCCTTTTGCACTTCCGAGCCGTTCTTCAGCGACATGATGTCGATGAACCACTGGTAGGGCGAAGCGGTTTCCGGGTCGGCCAACCGGCGCCAGGCATAGACGAAATCGCCGGCGGTGACCGGCTTGCCGTCCGACCACTTGGCATTGTCGCGCAGGTGGAAGGTATAGGTCAGCTTGTCGTCGGAAACGTCATAGGAGGTGGCCACGCCGGGCACCAGGTTGCCCTTGGCGTCCTGGTTGAACAGGCCCTCGAACAGGTCGCGGATCACGTCCGAGCCGGACACGTCCTCGACGATCTGCGGGTCGAGCGAGGTGAACTCGTCAAGGTCGGCATAGGTGAAGGTCTGGTCGGCGGCCAGCTTCTCGCCCGGCTGGGGGCTGGCGGCCAGGGCCGGGCTGGCCAGCGCAAAGGCCGATACAGCCAGAAGGGCTTTGATGGAAAGGTTCATGAGAGTCTCCCTTGTCAGTTACAACTTGCGTCACAGATCGGCCAACCGGCAGATGGATTCGCCCGTTCGGCATCCGGCGCGCATGCGGCGATTATCCACATCATGATAGCGGAAACAACTGTTTCCCCGGCGTAAAGCATTTTCACCACCAGACCTTACAACATATGGTGTCAGGGCCGGATTTTCGACGATATGCCGGGGCAACCGTCATTTTGCCCGCGGCCCCGCCCCCGGTTTTGACCACACGGTCAATCTTGCCTTTCCCGGGCGCGCATGCGAACCTGTTGCGATCAGAAATCAGGACCGGCCCATGCAGCAGCAAACGCAGAAAACCGACAGTTCCAGACGCGCCCTTGCCACGCTTCCCCAGACCACCGAGCCGCGCAATCCGGGGATGGGCCTGGACATGGACTGGCTGGGCACGGTGCAGGCCAATACCTCGGCGATCGAGCGGCGCTGCGCCACCCTGCCCGGCCGCCGCACGGTCAAGAAGGAATATCAGGCGGCGTGGCTTCTCAAGGCCATTACCTGCATCGACCTGACCACGCTTGCGGGCGACGACACCCCCGGCCGGGTGAAGCGCCTGGCGATGAAGGCGCGCCAGCCCCTGCGCCCTGACCTGCTGGCCGCGCTCGGGGTCGGGCCCCTCACCACCGGCGCGGTCTGCGTCTATCACGAGATGATCGCCCCGGCGCTCGAGGCGCTCGAGGGCTCCGGCATCCCGGTGGCGGCGGTCTCGACCGGCTTTCCCGCCGGGCTCAGCCCGTTTCCCCTGCGCGTCGAGGAGATCCGCGAAAGCGTCAAGGCAGGCGCCAGCGAGATCGACATCGTGATCAGCCGGCGCCATGTGCTCACCGGCAACTGGCAGGCGCTTTATGACGAGGTGCGCGCCTTTCGCGAGGCCTGCGGGCCGGCGCATATGAAAACCATCCTTGCCACCGGCGAGCTGGGAAGCTTGCGCAACGTGGCCCGCGCCAGCCTGGTCTGCATGATGGCCGGCGCCGATTTCATCAAGACCTCGACCGGCAAGGAGGCCGTCAATGCCACCCTGCCCGTCAGCCTGGTCATGGTGCGCGCCATCCGCGCCTATCACGCGCGCACCGGCTTTCGGGTCGGCTACAAGCCCGCCGGCGGCATTTCAAAGGCCAAGGACGCGCTGACCTACCTGGCGCTGATCAAGGAGGAACTGGGCGACGACTGGCTCAGCCCGCACCTGTTCCGCTTCGGCGCCAGCTCGCTTCTGGGCGATATCGAACGCCAGCTGGAGCACCACGTCACCGGCCACTATTCGGCCAGCTACCGCCATGCGATGGGATAACCACATGAACATCAAGGATATTTTTGAGAGCATGGAATATGGTCCCGCCCCTGAAAGCAGCAGCGAGGCCGAGGCCTGGCTCGCCGCGCACAAGCGCCGCTTCGGCCTGTTCATCGGCGGGGAAATGACCGCGCCCGGCGAAACCTTTGCCAGCATCAACCCCGCCACCGGCGAAGAACTTGCCCGGATCACCCAGGCCACGCCTGATGACGTGGACAAGGCGGTTGCCGCCGCCCGCAAGGCACAGCCGAAATGGGCCGCGCGCGGCGGGCCGGGGCGGGCGCGCTTTCTCTATGCGCTGGCGCGGCTGGTGCAGAAACACGCGCGCCTGTTTGCGGTGCTGGAAACGCTGGACAACGGCAAGCCGATCCGCGAAAGCCGCGACATCGACATCCCGCTGGTGGCGCGCCACTTCTACTACCATGCCGGGCTGGCGCAACTGATGGACCGGGAAATGCCCGACCGCGAACCGCTGGGCGTCGCCGGCCAGATCATCCCGTGGAACTTCCCGCTGCTGATGCTGGCCTGGAAGGTGGCCCCGGCCCTGGCCGCCGGCAATACCGTGGTGCTCAAGCCCGCCGAATATACCTCGCTCACCGCGCTGCTGTTTGCCCGGATCTGCACCGAGGCCGGCCTGCCCAAAGGCGTGGTCAACATCGTCACCGGCGATGGCGAGGTGGGCGAGGCCATCACCAGCCACCCGGATATCGACAAGATCGCCTTTACCGGCTCGACCGAAGTCGGCCGCCTGATCCGGCGCGCAACCGCCGGGCGCGGCATTTCCCTCACCCTCGAGCTGGGCGGCAAATCGCCCTATATCGTGTTTGACGACGCCGATATCGACAGCGCCATCGAGGGGCTGGTGGACGCGATCTGGTTCAACCAGGGCCAGGTCTGCTGTGCCGGCTCGCGGCTTCTGGTGCAGGAGGGAATCGCCGAAGATTTCCACGCCCGCCTGATCGCGCGCATGGCCAGGCTGCGGGTGGGCAACCCGCTGGACAAGTCCATCGACGTGGGCGCGCTGGTCGATCCGGTGCAGGTGGCGCGCGTCACCGATCTGGTCCAGACCCATGGCAGCGCCGGCCAGATTCACCAGGCCCCCTGCACCCTGCCCAATCAGGGCTGCTGGTACCCGCCCACGCTCATCACCGGGCTGACCAGCGCCAACCCCTTGATGCAAGAGGAAATATTCGGCCCGGTCCTGGTCTCGACCACGTTCCGCACCCCGGCCGAAGCGGTGGCGCTGGCCAACAACACCGCCTACGGGCTGGCCGCCTCGGTCTGGTCGGAAAACATCAACCTGGCGCTGGATATCGCCCCGAAACTGGCGGCCGGCGTGGTCTGGGTCAATGGCTCCAACATGTTCGACGCCGCCGCCCCCTTTGGCGGCCTGCGCGAATCAGGCTTTGGCCGCGAAGGCGGGCCCGAGGGGCTCTCTGCCTATACAAAACCGCGCCTGAAGCTCACCCCGCTCAAGCCCGGCACCCCCTGGCCCGCCCCGCAAAACGCCCAGGTGGACAGCCTGGACCGCACCGCCAAATTCTATATCGGCGGCAAGCAGAAACGCCCCGATGGCGGCTATTCCCGCCCGGTCTGGTCAAAAACCGGCAAGCTGCTGGGCCATGCCGGCATCGCCAACCGCAAGGACATCCGCAACGCGGTCGAGGCCGCCCGCGCCGCCTCCGGCTGGGCAGGGACAACCGGCCATCTGCGCGCGCAGATCCTCTATTATATCGGCGAAAACCTCTCGGCCCGGGCCGAGGAATTCGCCGCCCGCCTGAACGCGCTTACCGGCAAACGCACCGGCGCGCGCGAGGTCGAGACCGCCATCGGCCGGCTCTTTACCTACGCCGCCTGGGCCGACAAATACGACGGCGCCGCCCGCGGCGTGCCGATCCGCGGCATCGCGCTGGCCATGCGCGAGCCGGTCGGCGTGATCGGCGCCTTCTGCCCGGACGAAGCCCCGCTTCTGGGGCTGATCAGCCTGATGGCCCCGGCCATCGCCATGGGCAACCGCATCGTGCTTGCCGCCAGCCAGCCCTACCCGCTGGCCGCCACCGATTTCTACCAGGTGCTGGAAACCTCGGACCTGCCCGCCGGCGTGGTCAATATCCTGACCGGCCCGCATGCCGACCTCGCCGCGCCGCTGGCCGGCCACCTGGACGTGGACGCGGTCTGGAGCCATTCCGGCGCCGACATCTCTGCCCTGATCGAGCACGAATCCGCCGGCAATCTCAAACGCACATGGGTCAACAACGCCCGCGGGCGCGACTGGCTCTCTGCTGACGGCGAGGGGCGCGATTTCCTCGACCATGCCACCGAGGTCAAGACCGTCTGGGTGCCCTACGGCGAATAGCCTTTCATCTTTCCACAAAATACTCTGGGGGTCCGGGGGCAACGCCCCCGGCTCACCCTCCCGGCCCGGCGCAGGGCGTCAGCCCTGCGAAACCCTTCCCCACAGGTCGTATTCCGACGCCTCCTCGACCACGACCCTCACCATGTCGCCGGGGCGCAAATCCGCAAATCCCTGGTCAATGAACAGGTTGCCGTCGATCTCGGGCGCATCCGCCCTGGTGCGGCAGGTGGCGGCCTCGTCATCCACCTCATCGACGATCACTTCCAGCACTTTTCCAACCTTCGCCGCCAGTTTTGCCGCCGAAATCGCCTGTGCTTTTTCCATAAAGCGATGCCAGCGCTCTTCCTTCACCTCCGGCGGCACCTGGTCCGGCAGCGCGTTCGAGGCCGCCCCGGCCACGTCCTCGTACTGAAAACACCCGACCCGGTCGAGCTGCGCTTCCTCCAGCCAGTCGAGCAGATATTCAAACTCCGCCTCACTCTCGCCGGGATAGCCGACAATGAAGGTCGAGCGCAGGGTGATATCGGGGCAATCGCTTCGCCAGCGGGCGATTTCGTCCAGCACCCTGGCCGACGCGGCCGGCCGCGCCATGCGCCTGAGCGTGTCCGGGTGGGCATGCTGAAACGGGATATCCAGATAGGGCAGCACCAGCCCCTCGGCCATCAGCGGGATCAGCTCGCGCACATGCGGATAGGGATAGACATAATGCAGTCGCACCCAGGCGCCGAGGCTTCCCAGCTCGCGCGCCAGCGA
The DNA here is from genome assembly GCA_964585355.1 of uncultured Aliiroseovarius sp. Lineage (GTDB taxonomy): Bacteria > Pseudomonadota > Alphaproteobacteria > Rhodobacterales > Rhodobacteraceae > JAAEUB01. The sequence continues at coordinate 31 of CAZPDV010000032.1, read as the reverse complement.
TATGATCGGCGCCTTTTCCGGGCGCCCCTTC
>CAZPDV010000031.1:3683-12185 GCA_964585355.1 uncultured Aliiroseovarius sp. | reverse complement strand
TCGGCCAGTCCACGAAAATTGTAGATCGCGAAACCGGCGAGGTCATGTATGGCGAAGTGCCCGCGGGCTCGGTGGTGGTGGCGGGCTCGATGCCATCGAAGGGCGGCGTGCACCTGTACTGCGCGGTGATCGTCAAGAAGGTGGACGCCCGGACCCGCTCCAAGACCTCGATCAACGAGCTGCTGCGCGACTGACCCGGCGCCGCGCCCGGTAGAGCCGGGCGCGCCAGATCGCATCTGCTTGGTCCGGGGCGCTTGCGCCTGTTACATCGCCCCCCCGAACCACTTGGCGCGGATTTCGTCATAGGTGCCATCCTCGCGCAAGAGCAGCAGCGCGCGGTTGATCGGCTCGCGCAGGGCGGCACCCTCGGGCAGGGCGATGCCATAGCTTTCGCGCTTGAAGACCTGTGGCAACAGCCGCGCCTTGCCGGCGCCCTGGTTCTGCACATACCAGGCCAGGATCGGCCCGTCGAACACCACCGCGTCCAGCTTGCCGGCCTCGAAGGTGGCAAGCAGCGATTGCAGGTCCGGCAGGCTTTGATGCGCGATATTGCGGCTGTCCAGAAAGGCGCTGCTGGTCGAGCCCACGGTGGTGGCCACCCGCTTGCCGTCCAGGTCGTTGATATTGTCGATCGTGCCGGAAATGGCCTGCACCGTCATCATGGTGGTGATCTGCGCCACGAAAACCGAGACGATGAACAGCGACGCCACCACCAGAAACACCGAAAACACCCGCCCGGCCCATGACCGCGCCACCCGTTCCTCGAAGCCGCCATTGACCACGAGGTTGAGCGCCCACCAGAAGGACGGAAACAGGGCCTCGCGGGCGGGGCGGTCGAAATATTCCTGCCGGCCGCGCTCGAACCACCACATCAGCATGCCGCCGCCCAGAAGCAGGATGAACGCCACCCCGACCGAGGCGGCGAGCTCCCAGCGCATCAGCGCCGACAACAGCGACCCGCCCGTGCCATTGCCCACCGGCACCATGATCTGCAACCCGGCGTCGAAGATCGGCTGGCTGAAATCCATCACCCGCTCGCGCTCGGCCGTGATCGAGATATTGGCAATCGCCCCATCCACCTGCGTGTTCTGCACCGCCTCGAACATCTCGGGAAAGGTCTCCTTCACCTCGAAACGCACGTCGCGGCCGATCTTGGCGGCAATGGCCTGCATCAGGTCGATGGAAAACCCGCTGAGCCCCTGCTCGCCCTGCATCACGAAAGGCGGCCGGATCACCGTGGCCATGTTCAGGGTCTGGGCCTGCACAGGCGTGGCCAGGCCCACAAACAGCATCCAGATCGCCCAAAAGCGTTGAAAGAATCGCATCATCCCCTCCTGCGTTCGCGCGCTTTTACCCGAAAAGACTGGACCTGTGCAGGGCTTTTCGGCATTGCGTCGGGGAAAGGGGGCGCGCATGGCAGAAAATCGAAGCTCGCGGCAGAAAGTGCATACCTTGCTGGTCGAGGTGGGGCGCAAGCCCGATGACGGCCTGCCCGAAGGGGCCACCGGCGCGGCGCTTATGGTCTATGCTTCGGGGGTGGACGAGGCCGAAGCGGTGCGTGAAAGTGTCGCAGTGCTCAAGCAGGCCGGCCTCAACCCGCTCGAGGTGTCGGGCTATGGCACCCTTGAGGAGCGCCTGGCCGAGGGCCACGACATCGCCCCCGAGGAGCGCAAGCTGATGGGCCGCGCGCTTGAGGAAAACGCCGTCATCATCGCCCAGATGACCCCGTTTTTCGACGATTGATCATCCCCCCCAATCCGACAGCTTGTCCACCAGCCGCGCCCGCGCTTCGGGCAGCGGCCGGGTGCCATGGTTGGCCGCCAGCCGGTGCTCCAGGAAATAGCCGGTGGTGCGCAGCCCCTGGGCGACATTGCCGGCCCGCCCGGTGCCAACGCCCAGCAACTCGGGCGGCAGCGGCAACAGCCGGTCGGCCCATTGCCCCGCCCCCTCGGCCGAAACCGCCCGGCCGCTTTTGGGGCTGACATAGGCCAGATCGTCGCGCGCCCCGGTCACCGCACAGCGGCTCAGATCCAGCCCGAAACCCAGCTCCTCCAACAGCGCCAGCTCCCATTTCAGATAGGCCACCGGCCAGGCCGCGCTGACCCCGAGCAGATCGAGCAGCGCCACTGTGCGCCGATAGAGGCGGGGATGGGCCTCGCGCTCGGGCAGGGCAAAGATCAGGAGCGCACAGACCGCGTTGAGCGCCGCCAGCACCACCGCGTCGCCCATCACCACCGCCGAGCGGCTTTTCACCGGCTCCACCCGGAAACTGCCCAGATGTGCCTCCAGCCGCGCCCGCCAGGTCAGGTCAAGCTGCGCGCCGGGCTGCAACACCGGGGCGATCTTGCGCGACCCCCCGCCGCGCACCATGCCGGCATGGCGCCCATGCGCTTCGGTCAGAACCTCGATGATCACCGAGCTTTCGCCATGCCTGCGGGTCGCCAGCAATATCCCCTGTTCGCGCCATTCCATCCGAAACTGCCTTCTTCTGTTCCGAAATATCCCGGGGGGAGCGTTGGAAACGCCGTGCGTTTCCGACGTGGGGGGCTGGCCCCCCGCTACTCGGCCAATCCCTCTTCCTCCAGCAAATGCCGCCCCTTGCGGTCCTCCACCTCGATCACCCACAGATCCGGGTCAAAGCCCTTCTGCCGGTCGATCGCTGCATCCACATCGCGCTCCTCCCCCTCGCTGAGGGCGACCCAGGCGCGCGTGCCGCTGGCCAGGTCGAAACTGCGCGCATAGGCCACCGCGCGCCCGTCCAGGGTGGCCAGTTTCACCAGTACCGCGCCGGCAGTGGCATCCCCCCGTTGCGTCACATAGGCCGGAATGCCGGCCATTTCCAACCGCCGCAGATAGGCCGAAACCCACATGTCGGCGGTAAGCCGGATCATGCCTGACCATCCTTGAAGTCAAGCCCCATCTCCTGGTACCGCTCGCTGTCATTCATCCAGCCGGGCCGCACCTTCACCTGTAGAAACAGGTGTACCTTGCGCCCCAGGAACGCGGCCAGATCGGCGCGCGCGGCCTGGCTTACCGCCTTGATCGTCTCGCCCTTGCGGCCCAGGACGATCCCCTTGTGCCCGTCGCGCATCACATACACGATCTGATCCACCTTGACCGAGCCATCGCGCCGTTCCTCCCAGTTTTCGGTCTCGACGGTCAGCTGATAGGGCAATTCCTGATGCAGCCGCAGGGTCAGCTTCTCGCGGGTCATTTCGGCGGCCAGCATCTTCAGCGGCAGATCGGCGATCTGGTCCTCGGGGTAAAGCCACGGCCCCTCGGGCAGGGCGCCGGCCAGCCAGGCCTTGAGGTCGGCGACCCCATGCCCCTTTTCGGCGGAAATCAGAAAGGTCTCGGCAAAGGCGAAGCGGGCGTTCATCTCGGCGGTCAGGGCCAAGAGCGCCTCGGGCTTCACCCGGTCGATCTTGTTGATCGCCAGCGCCACCTTGCGCCCGGCGCCAAGCTCGTCCAGGCGCTCCAGAATATCGCCGACGCCCGGCGTGATCCCCCGGTGCGCCTCGATCATCAGCACGATGATATCGGCATCCGCCGCCCCGCCCCAGGCCGCCGCCACCATGGCCCGGTCCAGATGCCGGCGCGGGCGGAACAGGCCGGGCGTGTCCACCAGGACGATCTGGGTATCGCCCTCGATCGCCACGCCGCGGATGCGGGCGCGGGTGGTCTGCACCTTGTGGGTGACGATGGAAACCTTGGCGCCGACCATGCGGTTGGTCAGGGTGGACTTGCCGGCATTGGGCTCGCCGATCAGGGCAACAAAGCCCGCTCGTGTGGTCATGCAACCTCCTGGTTCGCTTCAGTCTGGCGATAGCGCAAATTGCCGGTGATGGCCAGACGGCCGCCCAGGCTCGGCCCCAGGCCGCAAGCGGGGGCGCCCCCGGCCCGGCTCGCGCGGCCTCAGCCCTTTGCCACCGCCGTTTTCAAAAGGGCCTGTGCCGCCATCTGTTCGGCCTGGCGCTTGGCCCCGGCCTTGCCGCGGCCGGTGCCGATCCCGTCAAGGCGGGCCTCGATCACGAAAACCGGGGCGTGGTCCGGCCCCTGGCGCGAGATTTCCACGTAAACCGGCGGCTTCAGCCCGCGCGCCTGCGCCCATTCCTGCAGCGCCGTCTTGGCGTCGCGGGCATCCTCGGCCACGGTGTCGATGCGCCTGCCCCAAAGCCGCAGCACCGCCTTGCGCGCGGTGTCAAAGCCGGCATCCAGATAGATCGCGGCGATCACGGCCTCCATGGCATCGCCCAGCAGGGCCTGTTTGCGCCGCCCGCCCGAAAGGGTCTCGGACCGGCCCAGTTTCAGCACCTCGCCCAGCCCGATCTGGCGGGCCACGTCGGCGCAGGTCTCCTTGCGCACCAAGGCGTTGTAGCGCGGCGCCAGCCTGCCCTCGGGCGCGTCCGGGTCGGCCTGCAACAGCGCCTCGGCAATGACCATGCCCAGCACCCGGTCGCCCAGGAATTCAAGCCGCTGGTTGTCCGGCCGCGTGGCCGAGGAAACCGAGCCATGGGTCAGCGCCCGGATCAGCAGGCCGGGGGTCGCGAAGCGGTGCCCGAGCCGCTCGGAAAAGGCCGCAAGATCCGCCGAAAGCTTCAAACCCGCCTCACTCGATCGCCTTGAAGAACCGGTCCGAGCGCCATGTCCAGAAATACAGAAGCCGCTTGCCGGCAGACGAGAACATCACCCGGTCCACCCGGCCCAGCAGGTTTTCGGCCGGCACGAAACCGACCCCGCCGGCGCGTTGCGCCACCCGGCTGTCGGTGGAGTTGTCGCGGTTGTCGCCCATGAAGAAATAATGCCCCTCGGGCACGGTATAGACGTTGGTATTGTCCAGGTCGCCATTGTCGGTGATGTTGAGGATATCGTGGCGCACGCCGCCCGGCAGGGTCTCGATAAAGCGCTGTTTTTCACAGATGCCGCCCATGCCCACCGGCCCGTTTGCACATCGCGGCAGCCCGCCCATGCGGCCCTGGCGCTCCATCACCTCGGCAAAGACGCCGGCGGGCTCCTGCGGTGCCTCCTGCCCATTGATGTAGAGCACGCCGTTCTTGACCTGGATCTTGTCGCCGGGCAGGCCGATCAGCCGCTTGACGTAATCGGTGCCCAGCACCGGGTGGCGAAACACGATCACATCGCCGCGCTTGGGTTCGCGGGCGAATAGGCGGCCGGAAAACGGGCAGGCCGCGAACGGGCAGGAATAGCGGCTATAGCCATAGGCCATCTTGTTGACGAACAGGAAATCCCCGATCAGCAAGGTGTCCTTCATCGAGGAGGAGGGGATCCAGAAGGGTTGAAAGAACAGGGTGCGAAACACCCCGGCGATCAGCAATGCCCAAAAGACCGTCTTGATGGTCTCCATGATCCCGTCTTCTTTCTTCTGCGTCATTGCCAGCCCTGCCTGTGAAACGTGCAAGCGATATGAGCGGCCAGGCCGGTGGAGTCAAGCAGATGGCCGCCCGTCGCCCGCGGTCTCAGCCGCCGTCATGGCCGGTTTCGCCGGCGCTCTCCTCATGTTGTTCGGCCTCGGGGGCATCGCCGTGGTCACTGTCGCCATGCATGATTTCCTCGATATCGTGGGGGATATCGGCCTGCGAGAATTTCGCCTGTTCCTCGGCATCGTGGACAAAGGCGATGATGGCAGCAAGCTCGGCGCCGGTAAGCTCGATCTGACCGCCCAGCTCTTCCTCCTGCATGGCGATCATCGCCGGGGCGCCGCGCCACATCCTGGCGGCGAAATCAAAGGCGTTCATCGGCTCATCCATGTATTCGGCGGAAAATTCCGGCGCGTCCTCACCGCCGATATTGTTGACCGAGTGGCAGACCACGCAGCCTTTTGCGGCAAACAGCTTGCGCCCGAGGACCGGATCGAAAGCCGGAATTTCAAGCCCGTTTTCCAGCACGAAGCCGGCGCGCGACATCTGGTCGCTGACTTCCGGGGCCTGTTGCGCCACGGCCTGCTGGCCGGTCAGGGCGGTTGCGGCCGCAAGGGCCAGGAGGGGGATCATTTTCATCATCGGTTTTCCTTTCGGGTCAGGCAACGTGCCGGGGGTTACTCGTCTTTTCCGGTATAGCGGGGCAGGGTCACGTCCACTTCCAGGCCGCCGCCGGGGCGGTTTTTCAGGCCGATTTCGCCGCCATGGGCATGCAGCACGGTGCGCGCGATCGACAGGCCCAGGCCGGTGCCGCCGGTCTCCTTGCTGCGCGAGGCCTCGACCCGCACGAAGGGGTCGAACACCCGCTCAAGCTGATCTTCGGGGATGCCGGGGCCGCGATCGGCGATCAGGATGCGCAGGATGTCGCCGTCGCCGCGCAGGGTCACCTGGGCCTCGCCGCCATAGCGCAGGGCGTTTTCGATCAGGTTGCGCAGCGCCCGGCGCATGGCCACCGGCTTGATCCGCGCCATCAGGCCGGGCGGGGCGGTCAGGTCGATCCTGCCGCCGGTGGCGCGTGCCTCGCTGACAAGGCGCTCCAGAAAGGTGCCCATATCGACGCTTTCGCTGGCCTCGGCGGTGACCATGCCGCGGGCAAAGGACAGGGTGCTTTCCACCATCTCCTGCATCTCGGAAATGGTGGCGATCAGGCGCGCGCGGTTTTCTTCGTCCTCGACCATTTCGGCGCGTACCCGCATGGCGGTGAGCGGGCTGCGCAGGTCGTGACCAAGGGCCGCAAGCAGGCGGGTGCGCTCGGCAATGAAACGGCTGAGGCGGGCCTGCATCTGGTTGAAGGCGGCGGTCAGGCGGCGGACTTCCTGCGGGCCTTCCTCGGGCAGGGCGGTGCCCCCCTCGCCGCGGCCCAGCTGCTCGGCCGCGCGGGCCAGCTTGCGCAAGGGGCCGGTCAGCCGCGACAGGGCGATCCAGACCGCCGCCATGGTGAACAGCGTGGCCAGAGTATAGGCCAGCGAGGTTGCCCAGGGCCACTGGATCGGCGGCCGGTGAAAGCGGGTCGAGACATTGAGCCACCTGCCATCCCTGAGCGCGATCGCCAGGCGCATCTCGACCGAAGGCTGGGGGCGCCCCATCATCCGGTCGCGCATTTCGCGCATCTCCGGGGTCATGCCCGGCATCGAGGGGGTCGGGCGGGCGAGGCGATGCAGCTCGACCCGCACCTCGCGCGGGGTCGGATCGCCCAGCAGCCGCTGGATGCGTGCGGCCACGGCGCCGTTCATGTCGTGGCCCGGATGGGTGACCGCTGGCCGTGGCGCCACCGCAAACCGCACCAGCGGCGAATCCGCCGCCTTTAGGATGTCGCCATGCAGCGCCTCGGGCGTGGCTTCAAGCAGGCGCACCACGTTGGCGGCCCGCCCGGCGGCCTCGAGCCCCAGCGCGACCCGCACCGCCAGCTGGCGCTCATCGACAAACAGCCACAGGCTCAGCCCCTGCACCACCACGAAGGTGGTCAGTATCACCAGCACCAGCTGCCCCCGCAGGGTCTTCGGCAACAGTCGCCGCATCACAGCGCCTCCACGTCGCAGGCCAGGCTGTAGCCGCCGCCGCGCACGGTGGTGATGATTTCGGGCCGGGCCGGATCGGCCTCGATCTTGCGCCGCAGGCGGCTCACCTGGTTGTCGATGGTGCGGTCGAACACATGCGCGCTGCGCCCCGAGGTCAGGTCCAGCAGCTGATCGCGCGACAGCACGAAGCGCGGGCGCTCCAGAAACACCGTGAGCAGCTTGAACTCGGCGGTGGTCAGGGCCACTTCGGTGCCGTCTGCCTCGCGGGTCAGGCGCCGCCGGTCGGTATCCAGCAGCCAGCCGGCAAAGCGCACCCGGTGGCCGGTGAGGCTGCCGGCGGTCTGCTCCGGCACCGCCCTTGCCCGCCGCAGGATCGCCTTGATCCGGGCCAGCAGCTCGCGCGGGTTGAACGGCTTGGGCAGGTAATCGTCGGCGCCGATTTCAAGCCCGACGATGCGGTCGGTCTCTTCGCCCAGGGCGGTGAGCATCAGGATCGGGGTGGTGCCCTCGGTGGAGAGGCGGCGACAGACCGAAAGCCCGTCCTCGCCCGGCATCATCACGTCCAGCACGATCAGGTCATAGTGCCCGGCGGCAAGGCGGGCATCCATCTCGACCGCATCGCGCGCGGCATCGGCGCGAAAGCCGTTCTTCTGCAGGTATCGCGTCACCGCATCGCGGATCTCGCGGTGGTCATCGACGATCAGGATATGCGGCAGGGTGCCGGAAGATGTATCGCTCATGCTGTTCCTTTTAGGACGGGTTTTTGCCGTGGCGATGAAAAAATGTGTATCATTTTGTCGCCCGAGGCGATTTTGCGACAGTCGGATACAAAAGCCCCCCGCCGCTGACATGATAGTGCGACATGCAGTGCCCATACAGGTGTCATCGAAACACCAACCCATGAGGTCAGACATGAAACGCAAGACAGCACTCACCCTTTCGATCGTGGCAGCTTTGGCCGTCGGCAGCGCCGGCGCCGCGCTGGCGCATGGCAATTTCGGCGCTCAGGGTCCGCGCGACGGTCAGATGGGGCAGGGCCAGATGGG
>CAZPDV010000031.1:0-3583 GCA_964585355.1 uncultured Aliiroseovarius sp. | reverse complement strand
GGCGGCGGGATGCGCGGCCAGATGATGCAAATGATGCGGATGATGCAGGGCCATGGCGGCATGGGTGGCGGCGCGATGGGCTATATGAAAAAGCTGCTCGATACCAATGGCGACGGCAAGATCACCCCGGAAGAGGCCCGCGCCGCCCTTGAGGCGCTGCTTGCCGAATATGACGCCAACGGCGACGGCACCCTGTCGATCGACGAGTTCGAGACCCTGCATTCCGCCGTTATTCGCGAACGCATGGTTGACCGTTTCCAGAAGCTCGATGCCGATGGCGACGGCAAGATCACGGCCGAGGAGATGACCGCGCCGGTCGAGCGGTTCTCGCGCTTCATGGGTAAGCACGGCGGCCAGATGGGTGGCGGCCAGATGGGTGGCGGCATGATGGGGCAGGGCGGCATGATGACCCCTGACCAGGACAGCGACCAAAGCAACTGATCCGACAATGCAAACGCCAGGAGGCAAGAATGATGGGAAATGAAATCGGCGCCGGAATGGGCTGGGGCATGGGCTTTGGCGGGATCGGCATGTTGCTCATCCTGGCCCTGGTGGTGCTGGCGATCGCGGCCTTGATCAAGTACCTGCGCAGCTAGGCGCAGTGGGGCGCATCGCCTCTGGTTTCTGGGCATCGCCGTGGCTCTGGCCGCGGCGGTGCTCGTTGCGTTTCCCGATCTTCCCGGCTGGATCACCGAAGAGAACATACGCGCAGTGGTGTTGCGCGCCGGGCCGTGGGGGCCGCTGCTGGTCGCGGCGCGCCTCACCGGGATGTGAAGAAGAGACCTCTTTACCTGCCCCTGCGGGAAGCGTCCATGTCCCCGTACAGGCATGCCGGCAGGGTACAAAGCCCGGCCGGAACCAGAGCAGCAGATGCAGGAGGAAAGGATGCGCAAAAACAAGGCAGGCAAGAACCGGGGCCGGGCGGGGCGTCGGCAGTTTCTGATCGGCGCCGGCGCTGCCGCCGCCACGTCGCTGGCCGCCCCGGCGGTTTTTGCCCAGCAGGCAGGCCCGGCGCGGCACAATATCTCGTCTTTCCGGGTCGAGAGCTGGCAGGACCATTTCGACAGCCTCAGGAACGGTGCAATTCTGGCCGATACGGTGTCGCGGTTCGTGCAATTCTGGTCCGAGGATGGCGCGATCTACAAGGTCTACCCCTCGTCCGTGCCGATGACGGACGAACTGACCCGGCGCGGCTATACCGAGGTCGTGCGCAAGGTGGTCGGCCCGGAATGGCGTCCGACCCAGAGCATGCTCAAACGCGACCCGACCCTGCCCAGATATGTCGGCCCCGGCCCGCAAAATCCGCTGGGCACCCACGCGCTCTATCTGAGCTGGCAATATTACCGCATTCACGGCACCAACGACACCCGCAAGATCGGCCGGCGTTCCTCGAATGGCTGTATCGGGCTTTATAACGAGCAGATTGCCGAACTGTTCGGCCTGGCCAGGGTCGGCACCCAGGTCAAGTTGATCTGACCGGCCCGGCAGGGGCGCCGGCAGCTAGAGCAGCACATATTTGAGGCCGATCCCGATCACCACCACCGCCAGCCCGGCCTGGAGCCAGCTGTTTCTGGCGCGTTTGTTGAGGATCGGCCCCAGCAGCGCGCCGATGATGGCGCCGACGACCAGCGGCGCCAGCATGCCGGTATCTATCGGAGCACCCAGCCGGATGAAATTGCCGATCGACACCGCCAGCGACATGAAAATGGCAATCGCCGCGGTGGCCGGGATGATATGCATCGGCATGGCCAGTATCGACGCCATGTAGGGCACCAGCAGAAAGCCGCCGCCAACCCCGAAGATCGAGGCGGTCATGGCGATCAGGAAGCCTGCCAGAAGCGGAGACCAGAGCGGGATGTGAAAATCGGTTTCGCCATAGGTAAACCTGTGCGCGGCCAGGTTCAGGCGCTGGGAATGTACCCGCGCGGGGGCCGGGTTGCCGCCATGCCCGGCCCGGCGGGCAAGCTTCCAGACGATCTGTGCGCCGATCGCCAGGGCCAGCAGGCCGAAAATGGGCCGAAAGCTCTGCATGTCCGCCAGATAGATGCTCGAAAGGGTCGAACCCGCCCAGGCCCCTGCCAGCCCGCCCGCGCCCAGCAACAGGCCCAACGGCGCCACCAGCGCGCGGCGCCTGAAATAGCCCGGCACGAAAATCAGCGCCGTGGCCAGCACCACGATCTGGGTCATCGGCTTGACCGCGTTGGGGTCGGCCACGCCAAACAGGGTAATCAGCCCGAACGACGTCAGAATTCCGCCGGCGGCGCCAATGGCCGAAAATACGATACCGGCGAAGACGCCCCAGGCCACGAGCCCGGCCAGCAAGGTCACGTCCATCACGGCCTCCCCTTCACTGTCGGCCGACCCTAGACCGGCCGCGCCGCCCCGGCGAGGTGCGCAATTGCCGCAGATTGACTTGCGGGCCGGGCGGCGGCTATGGTGGGGCAACGATCCGGGAAAACCGGACGGTTGAGGCAGTGTTGAGCAGAGTTGATCAAAATGGACAATCCTTACAAGGGCTTGGGTCCGCGCGCCTTCTGGCGCCCGGCGGTGGCCGAGCCCGGCCCCTTTGCCATTGGTGGCATGTGGCAGCCGAAATTTGCGGTGCGGCCAAAGCATCGTATCGTTACCGCCGGCTCCTGTTTTGCCCAGCATATCGGCAAGGCGCTGGCGGCGCGGGGCTATGACTGGTTCAATGCCGAACCGGCGCCGGCGCTGATGGATGCCGAGGACGCGCGGCGCTTCAATTACGGGATTTTCAGCTTTCGCACCGGCAATATCTATACCACGCGGATGTTGCGGCAATGGCTTGAACAGGCCTTCGGCCTGGCCCCGGAGCCGGACGAGATCTGGCAGCAGGACGGGCGTTTTTACGACCCGATGCGCCCGGGGATCGAGCCGGGCGGTTTTGCCTCGCGGGGCGAGCTTCTGGCGGCGCGCCAGGCCACCTATGCGGCGCTGCGCCGGGCGGTGGGCGAGGCGGATCTGCTGGTCTTTACCCTCGGGCTGACCGAAAGCTGGGCCAACCGCGAGACCGGGCTGGAATATGCCTCGTGCCCCGGCACCACCGCCGGGGAATATGACCCGGACCTGCACGAATTCATCAATCATCGCCCGGCTGCGGTCGAGGCCGATCTGAAAGCGGCGCTGAAGGTGATGCGTGGCGCCAATCCGGGGCTGCGGGTGCTGCTGACCGTGTCGCCGGTGCCGCTGACCGCCACCGCCAGCGGCGACCATGTGCTGCCGGCCACCACCTGGTCCAAGTCGGTGCTGCGCAGCGTTGCGGGCATGGTGGCGGAAGACCACGATTTCGTGGATTATTTCCCGTCATACGAGATCATCGCCGCGCCCGCCTTCCGGGGCATGTTCTATGCCCCCAACATGCGCAGCGTGGTGCCCGAAGGGGTGGATTTCGTGATGCAGAACTTCTTTGCCGATCAGCAGGCGGCCTTTGGCAAGGCAGGCGGCAAGGCGGGCGGGCGGCAGGGTGGCCGCGGCAAGAAGCCCTGGCAGCTCAGGGGCGGGCGTGGCAGGGCCGCCGGCAGCTGTGACGATGTGAAATGTGAAGAGGAGTTGCTGGATGCCT
>CAZPDV010000030.1:0-12471 GCA_964585355.1 uncultured Aliiroseovarius sp. | reverse complement strand
GTGCCGGTGGGCGAGGGCGCGATGGCGGCACTCCTGGGGCTGGACCTGGCCGCAGCGGCCGAGGTGGCGGCCGAGGCGGCGGGCGCGGAGGTCTGCCAGGCGGCCAATGACAACGATCCGGGGCAGGTGGTGATTTCCGGCCACAAGGGCGCGGTGGAGCGCGCCATTGACCTGGCCAAGGCTCGCGGCGCGCGCCGGGCGGTGATGTTGCCGGTCAGCGCGCCGTTCCATTGCGCGCTGATGCAGCCCGCCGCCGAGGCGATGCAGGAGGCATTGGCGGCGGTGACGATCGCGCCCCCCAAGGTGCCGCTGGTGGCCAATGTGCGGGCCGAAGCCGTGTCCGACCCGGACCAGATCCGCGCCCTCCTGGTGGAGCAGGTCACCGGCTCGGTCCGCTGGCGCGAAAGCGTTGCCTGGATGGCGGCGCAGGGCGTGGACGAGATCTGGGAGATCGGCGCCGGCAAGGCCCTGTCGGGGATGATCCGGCGCATTGACCGCGCCATTGCCACCCGGCAGGTGGGCACGCCCGAAGAGGTGGTTGCCGCTGCCGGGGCAGCCCGTGGGTAAGGTGCTCAAATGGCTGGGCGGGGTGGCGCTGGCATTGGCCGGGCTGCTTCTGTTCACGCCTTTGGGCAATCTTGCGGCGGTGGCGGTGATGAACCTGCGTACCACCACCGAATTTCGGGTCGAGGGCACGGATCTTTTGATGCGGGGCGAGATCAACGCCCGGACCCCCGGTCAGTTCGAGGCGGTGCTGGCGGAAAATCCGGGCATCACCCGGCTGGTGGAGCTTGCCGTGCCCGGCGCGGTGGATAACGATGCGGTGATCCGGCTGGGATATCGGTTGCGGCAGCTGGGGTTGGGCACGCATCTGACCGGGCAGAGCCGGGTCTTTGCCGGCGGGGCCGACCTGTTTCTGGCCGGCACCCCCCGCACCGCCGAGCCGGGCGCGGTGATCGGCGTGCATAGCTGGTCGGACGGGTTCAAGGACGCGGCCGATTATCCGCGCGACGCCCCCGAGCACGAGGAAAACCGCCGGTATGTGGCGGATATGCTGGGGGCGGATGATTTCTACTGGTTCGCCATCGCGGCGGCCCCGTCCGGGAAAATACATGTGATGACGGCGGATGAAATTGCCCGATACGGGCTTTTGACTGCCCCGGTAAATGAATGAGGAAAGGGACGAAAATGTTTGATCTTGAAGGGAAAAAGGCGCTTGTTACCGGAGCCTCCGGGGGGATCGGTAGCGCCATTGCCCGCGCCCTGCATGGGGCCGGGGCCGAGGTGGCGCTCTCGGGCACCAGGGTTGCGCCGCTGGAGGCGCTGGCCGGCGAACTGGGCGCGCGCGCCCATGTCACGCCCTGCAACCTGTCGGACCGCGATGCGGTGGATGCGCTGCCCGGTCAGGCGATCGAGGCCATGGGCGGGCTCGATATTCTGGTCAACAATGCCGGCATCACCCGCGACAACATCTTCATGCGCATGAAGGACGAGGAATGGGACGCGGTGCTTGAGGTCAACCTGACCAGCGCCATGCGCCTGTCGCGCGCGGTGATGCGCCCGATGATGAAGGCGCGCTGGGGCCGGATCGTCAATATCGGTTCGGTGGTGGGGGCCACCGGCAATGCCGGTCAGGCCAATTACGCCGCCGCCAAGGCCGGGCTGGTGGGCATGACCAAGTCCATCGCCCAGGAGGTCGCCAGCCGCAACATCACCGCCAATGTGGTGGCGCCGGGCTTTATCGCAACCCCGATGACCGAGGCGCTGAACGACGATCAGAAAGCGGCGATCAACGCCCAGATCCCGGCCGGCCGCATGGGCAGCCCCGAGGACATCGCCGCCGCGGTGCTGTATCTGGCCAGCGACGAGGCCGCCTATGTCACCGGCGCCACCCTGCATGTGAATGGCGGCATGGCCATGTTGTGACGGGCAAAGCGGCGCCAATTCGCCGCCGAATCCATTTGCCACCGCCGTCCGATATGCTATAGGCGGCCCAGATTTGCCCCGTGTCAGACCGGCGCCGGGCGCTCTTGCAGGTCAAATGCGGGGGTTTCAACAGGCTTCGGTGAAGCCGGACAAGAACAGGCCGCGCGCCTGAAAATCGTGAGGAATGAATATGAGCGACGTCGCAGATCGTGTTAAGAAAATCGTTGTGGAGCACCTGGGTGTGGAAGATGACAAGGTTACGGAATCGGCCTCGTTCATCGACGACCTGGGCGCGGACAGCCTGGATACGGTTGAGCTGGTCATGGCCTTTGAGGAAGAGTTCGGCATCGAGATCCCGGACGATGCGGCCGAGACCATCCAGACCTTCGGCGATGCGGTGAAGTTCATCACGGAAGCGGCCTGATCGGGCGGTTTCCGGGCCGCGATCCCGGCCCCATGTTCCGGTCCATGTATTGAGAGCGGCGCTGTCCAGACGGGCGGCGCCGTTTTTTCGTTTGCGCCCCGGTTTTCGGGAGATGGTTCCGGGCCGGGCGCGATATTCGGTCCGACATTCGGGGGCGGCTGCGCTAGTGTCATGGGGCAGTTTCTGGAAAGGACAAGCCGATGGCGCGCGATGGATCGAGGCCGGAAATAGCCAGTGTGACGCCGCAGCAGGTGCGGGACTGGCTTGAGCAGGGGGCGGTTCTGCTGGTGGATGTGCGCGAGCCGCGCGAATACGAGGCCGAGCATGTTGCCGGTGCCCTGCTGTTGCCCATGTCGGCGCTTGACCCGGATTTCTTTCCGGTCCTGCCGGGGCGCCGGGTGGTGCTGCATTGCGCCATCGGCAAGCGTTCCGAGGCGGCGGCGAGGATGCTGGCGGCGGCCGGGCGCGCGGTGGCGCATATGGAAGGCGGGCTGGAGGCCTGGAAGGAGGCGGGGCTGGAGACCGAGCTGCCGCTGGAGGCCCCGGCGCCGGCGCGTGCGCCGCTGCATCCGGGGCGGGTTCTGGCCGAAGATTACATGGCGCCCGGCGGGATGTGCGTGGCGGCGCTGTCGCGGGCAGGCGGGATCGAGGGCGCGGCCCTGGAGGCGGTGATCGCCGGGCGGCGGGCGGTGGACAGCGACATGTCGCTGCGCCTTGCGCGGGTTTTCGCCACCGAGCCGGGATTCTGGATGCTGGTGCAGGTGGCGTACGACATGGCGCGGGCCGAGCGGGCCATGGCGGCGGGCCTGCGCGCCACCGGCTGAGCGGCGGCTTTGGGCTTGCCCCCCGGCCCCCGCACGGGCTATCAAGCGCAGCAAGGAAAACCGCAAAGAGGTGGGGCGATGCGTCGGGTAGTCATCACGGGTCTGGGATTGGTCACGCCGCTGGCTTGCGGGGTCGAGGAGACCTGGAGCCGGCTTCTGGCCGGCAAGTCCGGGGCCGGCCCGATCACCCGTTTCGACGCCAGCGAGATGCAGACCAAATATGCCTGCGAAGTGCCTTTGGGCGATGGGTCGGACGGCAGCTTCAACGCCGATGACTGGATGGCGCCCAAGGACCGGCGCAAGGTGGATGATTTCATCCTGTACGGGGTGGCGGCGGCCCAGCAGGCGGTTACCGATAGCGGCTGGCAGCCCGAGGACGAGGAGGCGCGCTGTCGCACCGGGGTGATGATCGGCTCGGGGATCGGCGGGCTCAATTCGATTGAGCGCAACACGCTGATGGTGGAAGAGCGCGGACCGCGGCGGCTGAGCCCGTTTTTCATTCCCGGCGCGCTGATCAACCTGATTTCGGGCCAGGTCTCGATCCGGCATGGCTTCAAGGGGCCGAACCATGCGGTGGCCACGGCCTGTGCCACCGGCGCGCATGCGATTGGCGATGCGGCGCGGATGATCATGCTGGACGATGCCGACGTGATGGTGGCCGGTGGCGCCGAGGCGGCGATCTGCAAGATCGGCATTGCCGGGTTCAACGCCGCCAAGGCCCTGTCCACCACGCGCGCCGACAACCCGGAGGCCGCCAGCCGCCCCTATGACGAGGATCGCGATGGCTTTGTCATGGGCGAGGGCGCGGGGGTGGTTATCCTGGAAGAACTGGAACATGCCCGCGCGCGCGGCGCCCGGATCTATGCCGAGGTGCTGGGCTATGGCATGTCGGGCGATGCCTATCACATTACCGCCCCGTCGGCGGATGGGGACGGGGGCTATCGCGCCATGCAGGCGGCGGTCAGGCGCGCCGGCATCCGGCCCGAGCAGATCGACTATATCAACGCGCATGGCACCTCGACCATGGCCGACACGATCGAGCTGGCAACGGTGGAGCGGCTTCTGGGCGATGCGGCGCCGCGCGCCACCATGTCTTCGACCAAAAGCGCCATTGGCCACCTGCTGGGCGCGGCCGGGGCGGTCGAGGCGGTGTTCAGCGTGCTGGCCATTCGCGACCAGGTGGCGCCGCCCACCATCAACCTTGACAACCCGGCGGTCGAACCCCGGTTGAACCTGGCCGCCAATGCCAGGCACGAGCGCAAGATCGACATTGCCATGTCGAACTCGTTCGGGTTTGGCGGCACCAATGCCTGCCTGATCCTGGGCAAGGCCCCGGCCTGATGTGGCGCAATATTGCCTCGAATGCACTCACGCTTTTCATCGTGGTGCTGGTGGTTCTGGTGGGGGTGATCGCCTGGGGCAAGCAGCAATGGACCGGGCCGGGCCCTCTGGCCGAGGCCATGTGCCTGCGGGTCGAGAGCGGCTCGAACTTTGCCCGGCTGAGCCGGGACCTGGCCGAGGCCGGCGCCATTTCCAACCCCTCGATCTTTCGCATCGGGGTGCAGTATAGCGGCAAGGCGCAGGACCTGAAGGCGGGGGCGTTTCTGGTGCGGCCGGGGACATCGATGCGCGAGATCCTGGATATCGTGACCCGCGGCGGGGCCTCTACCTGTGGCAGCGAGATCGTGCTGCGCATCGGGGTGGCGCGCAACGAGGTGCAGGTGCGCGAACTGGACCCGGCCACCGAGCGGTTTGTCACCCGCGCCGCCTTCCCCCTGGATCAGGCGGAAATTCCGGGGGATTACAAGCGGTTGCGGGAAGAGCCCGGCACCCGTTACCGGATTGCCCTGGCCGAGGGCACCACGGTCTGGCAGGTGGTGGAGGCGCTGCGCCAGGCGGATTTTCTGAGCGGCGAGGTGGCCAAGCTGCCCCCCGAGGGCATGATCGCGCCCGACAGTTACGAGGTGAAGGCGGGCGCCGAGCGGGGCGCGCTGGTGGCCAGGATGCAGGCGGCGCAGGCGGCGATCCTGGCCGAGGCCTGGGCAAATCGCGCCGACGGCCTGCCCTATGACAGCCCCGAGGAGGCGCTGGTCATGGCCTCGATCGTCGAGAAGGAAACCGGCATTGCCGAGGAGCGGCCGCTGGTGGCCAGCGTCTTTGTCAACCGGCTCAGGCGCGGCATGAAATTGCAGACCGACCCGGCGGTGATCTATGGCATCACCAAGGGGCGCGGCGGGCTGGGCCGGGGGCTGCGCCAGAGCGAATTGCGCGCCGATACCCCCTATAACACCTATGTGAACCCCGGCCTGCCGCCGACGCCGATTGCCATTCCCGGCAAGGACGCGATCGAGGCAGCGCTGCATCCGGCGGATACGGATTATATCTTTTTCGTGGCCGATGGCAGCGGCGGCCATGCCTTTGCCGCCACGCTTGAGGAGCATAACCGCAATGTTGCCAAGTGGCGGGCGATCGAGGCCGGCCGGGCCGGCCAGTGACCCGGGGCAGGGGGCCAGGCTGGGGTTAAGCAAGTCTTGACGCTGCGCGCGGCCCGGCATTTGACCGGGCGCACGGTTTCACGTATAAGTTGTGGCATGCTGGAAGAAATGGGCGGCCCGGGGCGAAAGTCTCCGGGCCGTTTCCGTTTCGCTCGTGCGGAAAAACAAGAGCATGAGAGGTATTGCCCAAATATGGAAGAAAGCATGCAGAACGGGGAGGAGATGAGCCCGCAGAAGGTTCTTGAGCTGGCGGAAAACCACATCCGGCGCGCATTGGCGGCGATGGAGGCCCGCCTGGTGGCAATCGAGAAGGGTGAAGATACGGGATTTGCAGACGCGCAGAAGGCGCTGGTGGACGCGCGCAAGGCGATGCAGACCTATTTTGACGAAAGGAAAAGAATCCATGAACTTGGCGACAAAGCGCATATCCGAGGCGACGGCTGTGGCCTCGACCTCGACCGTGCCCGATCTGAGATCAGGCGCCGCCTTGATCGCCTCCGAGCCGCCCGCGGTGCAGGAGGAATTTCTGGCGAGCCTGGATGAAAACGCCCTGGCGGCCTTGCCCTATCTGTTTGATTTCTGGGCGCTTCCGCATCAGGTGCCGCCCGGGGGCGACTGGCTGAGCTGGGTCATCATGGGCGGGCGCGGCGCCGGCAAGACCCGGGCCGGGGCGGAATGGGTGCGGGCGCAGGTGGAGGGGGCCTGCGCGCGCGATCCGGGGCGGGCGCAGCGGGTGGCGCTGGTGGGCGAAACCTATGACCAGGTGCGCGACGTGATGGTGTTTGGCGAAAGCGGCATCCTGGCCTGTTCGCCCCCCGACCGGCGGCCAAAATGGGAGGCCTCGCGCCGGCGGCTGGTCTGGCCCAATGGCGCCACGGCGCAGCTGTTTTCGGCCAGCGAGCCCGAGGCGCTGCGCGGGCCGCAATTCGATGCCGCCTGGGTCGATGAGCTGGCCAAGTGGAAAAAGGCGGAAGAGGCCTGGGACATGTTGCAATTCGCGTTGCGGCTGGGCGACGATCCGCGCCAGGTGATTACAACCACGCCGCGAAATGTGGGGGTGCTCAAGCGTATTCTGAAAAGCCCCTCGACGGTGGTGACCCATGCCCCGACCGAGGCCAACCGGGCCTTTCTGGCCGAGAGTTTCCTGCGCGAGGTGCGGGCGCGGTATGCCGGCACCCGGCTGGGCCGGCAGGAGCTGGACGGGGTGTTGCTGGAGGATGCGGAAGGGGCGCTGTGGAGTTCGGCCGGGCTGGAGGCGGTGCGCATTGACGAGGCGCCGCAATTCAGCCGGGTGGTGGTGGCGGTGGACCCGCCGGTGACCGGGCACAAGGGGTCGGACGAATGTGGCATCGTGGTGGTGGGCGCGGTGACCGAGGGGCCGCCCGAGCGCTGGCGCGCGGTGGTGCTGGAGGATGCCAGCGTGGCGGCGGCCTCGCCCAGCCAATGGGCCGAGGCGGCGCTGGCGGCAATGGCGCGCCACGGTGCCGACCGGCTGGTGGCCGAGGTCAACCAGGGCGGCGACCTGGTGGAAAGCGTGATCCGGCAGATCGACCCGCTGGTGCCCTACAAGGCGGTGCGGGCCTCGCGCGGGAAGGTGGCGCGGGCCGAGCCGGTGGCGGCGCTCTATGAACAGGGGCGGGTGCGGCACATGCGCGACCTGGGGGCGCTGGAGGATCAGATGTGCCGGGTGACGCAACAGGGCTATGAGGGCAAGGGCAGCCCGGACCGGGTCGATGCCCTGGTCTGGGCGATCACCGATCTGATGATCGCGCCCAATGCGTTGCGGGGCGCGCCGCGGGTGCGCACGGTGGGTTAAACGCTTTTTTAACCTTTGTTGCGAGAGTGCAGCCATCGGAAAGAGGCGCCCCGGCGAAACCGGCGGGGAGGGCCAGAAACCGAGCGCATCGGGACAGCCGGCCAGGCCGGACAATCCGAAAGAACAAGACCTGAGCCGCCTTTCGGCGGGCCGGGAAAGCTGTGCCCGGCATCGGGCGGAAACGTGAAGCGAGGAGCAAGATGGTGTTTGACTTTCTCAAGCGTGGGGCAAATGTGGCGCCCGAGGCCAAGGCTTCGGCCACTGGCCCGGTGATCGCCTGTCAGGGCGCCGGCCGGGTGGCCTGGAGCCCGCGCGATACGGTGAGCCTGACCCGCAACGGGTTCATGGGCAACCCGGTGGGCTTTCGCGCGGTCAAGCTGATCGCCGAGGCCGCCGCCGCGCTGCCGCTGGTGCTCGAGGACAGCGCGCGCCGCTATGACCTGCATCCGGTGCTGGACCTGATCCGGCGGCCGAACGCGGCGCAGGGCCGGGCCGAGCTGTTCGAGGCGCTTTATGGCGAGCTTCTGCTCTCGGGCGACGGGTATCTGGAGGCGGTGGGCGCCGAGGCGGGCCTGCCGGTGGAGCTGCATGTGCTGCGCAGCGACCGGATGCGCCTGGTGCCGGGGCCGGATGGCTGGCCGGTGGCCTATGATTATGTGGTCGGCGCGCGCAAGCACCGCTTCGAGGTGAGCGAGGACTTTTCGCCGATCTGCCACATCAAGACCTTTCACCCGCTGGACGATCACTATGGGCTGAGCCCGATCACCGCCGCCGCCACCGCCATCGACGTGCATAACAGCGCCAGCCGCTGGTCGAAGGCGCTGCTGGACAATGCGGCGCGCCCGTCCGGGGCCATTGTCTACAAGGGGGTGGATGGCCAGGGCCAGCTTACCAGCGACCAGTATGACCGGCTTCAGGCGGAAATGGAGAGCCTGCATATGGGGGCGCGCAATGCCGGGCGGCCGATGCTGCTGGAGGGCGGGCTGGACTGGAAGCCGATGGGGTTCAGCCCCTCGGACATGGAGTTCCAGAAAACCAAGGATGCGGCGGCGCGCGAGATCGCCATGGCCTTCGGGGTGCCGCCGATGCTGATCGGGATTCCGGGGGATGCGACCTATGCCAATTATCAGGAGGCCAACCGCGCCTTTTACCGGCTGACGGTGCTGCCGCTGGTGACCAAGGTGACGGCGGCGGTGGCGAACTGGCTGAGCCGCTTTGCCGGCGAGGCGGTGACGCTCAAGCCCGACCTGGACCAGGTGCCGGCGCTGGCGGTGGAGCGCGACCAGCAATGGCAGCGGGTGGCCGGTGCCAGTTTCCTGACCGATGCGGAAAAACGCGCCCTGCTGGGGCTGCCGAAGCTGAGCCAGGAGGAGCCGAAGGGATGATGAACATGCAGGATCAGATGGGGCTTGAGCACAAGTTCGTGGCGCTTGGCGAGACCGAGAAGGTCAGGGAAGGCGTGCGGATCGCCGGCTATGCCAGCCATTTCGGCCAGGTGGACAAGGGCGGCGATATTGTCGTCAAGGGCGCCTATGCGGCCAGTCTCAAGGCGCTGAAGGAAAAGGGCGCGCGGGTCAAGATGCTGTGGCAGCACGACCCGGCCCAGCCGATCGGGGTATGGGACACGGTGCGCGAGGATGGGCGCGGCCTGTGGGTCGAGGGGCGGATCCTCAAGAATGTGGCGCGTGGCCGCGAGGCGGCGGCGCTGGTCGAGGCGGGGGCGATCGACGGGCTGTCGATCGGCTATCGCACCGTCAAGGCAACCAAGAACGACAAGGGCCAGAGGCTCTTGCATGAACTGGAGCTTTGGGAGGTGTCGCTTGTCACCTTTCCGATGCTGCCCAGTGCGCGGGTGGAGGCGGCCAAGGGGGAGACCCCGGAAACCGACGCCATGTTGCGCGAGCTGGCCGCGGCCATTGAGGACGCGCGCCAAATGCTGGCCCGAGATGACTGAGCCAGCGATCTGAACCCTCTACTTACAGGAAATTTGCATGAGCAAGACAGAGACGAAAGCTCAGGGCCTTGGCCCGGCTGCGGAGGTGAAGACCGCGCTGGCCGGTTTCATGAGCGAGATCAAGAGTTTTCAAGACGACATCGACACCAAACTGAAACAACAGGAAGAGCGACTGACCATGCTGGATCGTAAATCAACCACCCTTGCCCGCCCGGCGCTGGCGACCACTACCGACATGGGCGCGCCCCATCAGAAAGCGTTCGAGGCCTATCTGCGCTCGGGCGACGATGACGCCCTGCGCGGCCTGGACGTGGAGGCCAAGAGCATGTCCACGGCGGTGGCTGCCGATGGCGGCTATCTGGTGGACCCGCAGACCGCCGAGATCATCGCCAGCACCCTGCAGGGCGCGGGCAGCCTGCGCAAGGTGGCGAATGTGGTCAATGTCGAGGGCACTGCCTATGACGTGCTGATCGACGAGGGCAACCTGGGCTCGGGCTGGGCGGATGAGACCACCGCCACCGCCGAGACCACGACCCCGACCATCGACCGGATCTCGATCCCGCTGCACGAGCTGGCGGCGATGCCCAAGATCAGCCAGCGCCTGCTGGACGACAGCGCCTTTGACATCGAGGCCTGGATGGCCGGGCGCATTGCCGACAAGTTTGCCCGGGCCGAGGCCGCCGCCTTCATCACCGGCGACGGGGTCAACAAGCCCACCGGCATTCTTACCCATACCGCGGTGGATGACAGCACCTGGAGCTGGGGCAATATCGGCTATGTGGTGACCGGCACGGCCGGCGATTTCGACCCGACCAATCCGGGCGATGCCATTGTCGATCTGGTCTATGCGCTGGGCGCGCAGTACCGGGCCAACGGGGCCTTCCTGATGAACTCGAAAACCGCCGGCGCGGTGCGCAAGCTCAAGGATTCGAACGGGCGCTTTCTGTGGTCCGATGGCCTGGCCGCGGGCGAGCCGAGCCGCCTGATGGGCTATCCGGTCGTGATCGCCGAGGACATGCCCGACATTGCCACCGACGCCATGTCGATCGCCTTTGGCGACTTCGCCGCCGGCTATACCATTGCCGAGCGCCCGGACACGCGCATCCTGCGCGACCCGTTCTCGGCCAAGCCCAACGTGCTGTTCTATGCCACCAAGCGCGTGGGCGGCGATGTGAGCGACTTTGCCGCGATCAAGCTTTTGAAATTCGGCGTCTCCTGAGGCTGAAACGGATCTCGCGCGGGGGGTGACCTCCGCGCGGGCCAGGGCGCGCGCTATCCCCCCGCGTTGTCTAGCTGCTCCCCCTCCGTCCGAGCAATGCGGAGGCGCGCGCCCGATTTTGATCACCGGTGAGGGGCCCGGAATTTTGGAGAAGATCCATGATGTTAGTCGAGCTGACCACAGTGCCGGGCACGGCCATTCCGGTCGCACAATTCAAAGACCACCTGCGTCTTGGCACCGGGTTTGCCGATGATGCGGTACAGGACGGGGTTCTGGAAAACTACCTGCGTGCTGCGCTTTCGGCGATCGAGGCCCGCACCGGCAAGATGCTTTTTTCGCGCTCGTTCCAATGGGTGCTGACCGCCTGGCGCGACCTGGGGGCGCAGGCCCTGCCCACCGCGCCGGTCACCGCGATTACCTCGCTGACCATTACCGACCGGCTGGGCAATGAGGATATCATCGCCAGCGACAGGTATTATCTTGAGCAGGACATGCACCGGCCGCGCCTGGTGGCGACGAGCCTGGTATTGCCGACCATCCCGGTAGGCGGCAGCGCGACCATCGTGTTCGATGCCGGGTTCGGCAGCGCCTGGAGCGACATTCCGGCCGATCTGCGCCAGGCGGTGCTGCTGCTGGCCGCGCATTATTACGAGCACCGCTCGGACGCCACCGCGCCCTTGAGCGAGATCCCGCATGGGGTGGCGGCGCTGATCGCGCGCTATCGCAATGTGCGCCTGTTTGGCGGGGGGGTGTGAGGTGGCCGAACCGCAACTCAACCGCAAGCTGATCCTGGAGGAGCCGCAACGGGTGGCCGATGGCGCCGGCGGCTATACCACCAACTGGGTGGCGCTGGGCACGCTCTGGGCCGAGATCCGCCATGGCACCGGCCGCGAGCGGGCCGGCGAGTTCCTCACGGTTTCGTCGGTTCCGTTTCGCATTATCGTGCGCGCCGCCCCGGTGGGCGCCCCCTCGCGGCCCAAGCCCGAGCAGCGCTTTGTCGAAGGCAGCCGGGTGTTTCGCATCCTGGCGGTGACCGAAAGCGACCTGGGCGCGCATTACCTTGTCTGTTTCGCGCAAGAGGAGATTTCCGCATGAGTTATGGCGTGGCGGCCGCCCTGCAACAGGCGGTCTATCAGCGGCTTCAGGCCGATACGGCGCTGACGGCGCTGGTGGGGTCGGCGATCTATGACGCGGCGCCGCCGGGGATCGTCACCGGCCCCTATGTGAGCCTGGGCCCCGAGGATGTGCGCGAGAAAAGCGACCTGACCGGCCATGGCGCGCTGCACGAGATCACGGTCAGCGTGGTCACCGACGAGGCCGGCTTTCTGGGGGCCAAGCAGGTGGCGGCGGCGGTCAGCGATGCGCTGGTCGATGCCACCCTGGTGCTGGCGCGCGGGGCGCTTGTCTATCTCAATTTTGCGCGGGCGCGGGCGCGCCGGGTGCAGGATGCGGATGTGCGCCGCATCGACCTGATCTTTCACGCCCGCGTCGAAGATAACTGAACACTTTCAACGGAGTAATGACCATGGTTGCCCAGAACGGCAAGGATCTTCTGATCAAGCTCGACATGAACGGGTCGGGCACTTTCGAAACCATCGCGGGCCTGCGTGCCCAGCGTATCAGCTTCAACGCCGAGAGCGTCGATGTCACCAGCCTGGAAAGCCAGGGCGGCTGGCGCGAGCTGCTGGGCGGCGCCGGGGTGAAAAGCGCCACGATTTCGGGGTCGGGGGTGTTCAAGGACGCCACCACCGACGAACGCGCCCGCGCCGTGTTCTTCAACAGCGAAGTGCCGGATGTTCAGGTGGTGGTACCG
>CAZPDV010000029.1:0-12672 GCA_964585355.1 uncultured Aliiroseovarius sp. | reverse complement strand
GTCATCCTGCCTGCCCAAGGATGGCCCGGAACGGGCGCAGGGAGGGTGACATGTACACATTCAGCTCGATTGAGGATCGCAACGCGATCGAGGCCGAGATGCCGTGGGAAGAGCGTGACAATCCGGTTACGCTTTACGGGGTGCTTCGGCGCACGGTCGAACGTTTTCCCGACCGCCCGGCAGTTTCCTATCAGCTGACCTCCGGCCCGAACGACCCGGCCGAGACCGTCACCTGGCAGCAGTTTCACGACAAGAGCGTGCAGGCGGCCAACCTGTTCCGGTCGCTGGGGGTCGGGGAGAAGGACGTGGTGGCCTATCTTCTGCCCAATGCGAACGAGACCCTCTATGCCCTGATCGGCGGCGCCATTGCCGGGATCGTCAACCCGATCAACCCGCTGCTGGAGCCCGAGCAGATCGCCGCCATCCTGCGCGAAACCGGGGCGAAGGTGCTGGTGACGCTCAAGAGCTTTCCCCATACCAACGTGGCCCAGGTGGCGGCCGAGGCGGTGAAGCTGGCGCCGAATGTGCAAACGGTGCTGGAGGTGGACCTCAACCGTTATCTGAAGCCGCCGAAAAGCTGGATCGTGCCGTTCATCCGGCCGAAAAATCCGGTTGGCCATTCGGCCCGGGTCAAGGATTTCGGGCGCGAAATGGCGCGTCAGAATACAACGCTGGATTTCGAGGACCGGCAGGTGGACCGGGTTGCCGCCTATTTCCACACCGGCGGCACCACCGGCATGCCCAAGGTGGCGCAGCACAAGTATAACGGCATCATCTATAACGGCTGGCTGGGCGCCAATCTGCTGTTCGATGAAAACGACGTGATCATCTGCCCGCTGCCGCTGTTCCATGTCTTTGCGGTGCATGTGGTGTTCATGGCGGTGATGACCGCCGGGGCGCATGTGATCTTTCCCACCCCGGCGGGCTATCGCGGCGAGGGGGTGTTCGACAATTTCTGGAAGCTGATCGAGCGCTGGAAGGTGTCCTTCGTGATCACCGTTCCCACCGCCATTGCCGCGCTGATGCAGCGGCCGGTGGATGCGGATGTCTCGAGCCTCAAGACGGCGTTTTCCGGCTCGGCGCCGCTGCCGGTGGAGCTTTACAAGCGTTTTGAAGAGGCCACCGGCGTGACCATCTGCGAGGGCTACGGGCTGACCGAGGCGACCTGCCTGGTGTCGGTCAACCCGCCTGACGGCGAAAAGAAGGTGGGGTCGGTGGGCATACCGTTCCCGTATTCCGAGGTGAAGATCTTTCACGCCGACGGCAATGGCGATGTGACCAGGACCTGCGGGCCGGACGAGGTGGGCGAGATCTGTGTCTCGAACCCCGGCGTCTGGGGTGGGCATACCTATACCGAGGCGGACAAGAACGTGAACCTGTATCACGAGGTCGATAACCGGGCCTATCTGCGCACCGGCGACCTGGGGCGGCTGGACCAGGACGGCTATCTCTGGATCACCGGGCGGGCCAAGGATCTGATCATTCGCGGCGGGCACAATATCGACCCGGCCGAGATCGAAGAGGCGCTGGCCGGGCATCCCGCCGTGGCCTTTGCCGGCGCCATTGGCCAGCCTGACGCCTTTGCCGGCGAATTGCCGGCCGCCTATGTGGAGCTGGTAGAGGGGGCGAGCGTCACGCCCGACGAGCTGATGGCGCATGCGCGCGAAAACGTGCATGAGCGTGCGGCGCATCCCAAGCATATCGAGATCCTGGACGAATTGCCGAAAACCGCGGTGGGCAAGGTGTTCAAGCCGGCGCTGCGCAAGATGGCGATCACAAGGGTGTATGGCGCGGCGCTTGCCGAGGCGGGCCTGCCGGTCGAGGTGGTCGAGGTGGTCGAGGACAAGAAGCGCGGCCTGGTGGCGCGGCTCAAGGCAACCGGCACGGTGGACCGGGACAAGGTACAGGAAGTGCTGGGCGAGTTTACCCGCCCGTTCGAATGGGCCGAGTGAGCCGGCGGCGGCACCGGGTATTTGCAGGCGCGCGGGGGGCCAGCCCCCCACGTTGAAATCCGGGGGATTTCAACGCTCCCCCCGGGATATTTCCGAACAGAAGAAGGGCAGGGCCGGTGATCGGGGGCCGGCCGGTGCGAGGGCGGGCTGACACCCGCCCTGTTGCCGGTTGGTCAGTGCATCTTGTCGCTCAGGTCGATCGAGATCACCTGATTGTCGATGCCGTCGATATTGAGCACCGGCCCGGCGGCCACGGCCTCGACCCCGCAGCGGCGGGTCCAGCGCGGCCAGTTGGCCGGGATCATGCCCAGCACCTGGGTTGCGCCCAGGTCGCGCGCGGCCTTGGTCATTTCGATCACCAGATGCGCATGCACCGTGCGGCGGATCTTGGCGGGGGTGTCGTGGTCAACGAAAATGCGGCTCGATTCCCAGATATGTTCGGCCACCGGGGCCTCTTCATAGAGCAGGTTGGACGGGATGCTGTCGAGCAGGCCGCGCTGGGCGTCGCGGATCATGTAGGAGTAGATGCCGCAGCGCGCCGTGGTCGGGGTCAGCCGGATGCCGGCATAGACCTTGCCCAGGTGGTGCACCGCCACCCAGCGGCTGGCAGGCGTGTCGTATTGGTCGTATTCCATGCCCATGGCCTCGGGCAGGTCCCATTTGTTCTGCTCGATAAAGCTTTTGCGGCGCGCGCGAAACACATTCGCCAAAAGCTCGCCATGGTTGTGCATGTTTTCAAACGAAAGCGTGGTGGTCTGCATGTGGTTCCCTCCAGGTATTTAGCAGGTGCCCATATGGGCGGTGGCAGCGGAAACCGGCCCTAAAGGAACCGGTATTCCTTGGCACGCTGAATTGCTTCAGCAGTGGTTCGGGCAAAAAGCTTCTTGCGGGCAGCCGCAAGGCGGGCTTTGAGCGCGCTTTCCGATATGCCCAGGGTGGCAGCCCCCTGGGCGTATCGTTCACCGGAAGCGATGATCCTGAGCGCTTCGATCTCGGCTTCGGTGAGGTTGTCGGGTGGTTCGGTTTCGTGATGCAGGTGCAGGATGATGCCGGATATCGCCGCCATTTCCTGATCGGTAAACTCGCGGTCGCCGCGGGCGACGCCGGCAATGGTGCGTGAAGTTACCGGCCCGCAGGAGACGATGACCCCGTATTTGAGGCCATATTCGCCGGCCTCTTTCATGATCCCGAACGGGTCGGGCAGGTCGATCTCGGACCAGCGCGAGGCACCGGTGCGCGAGATGCCCCACGCCACCAGCGGATCGCGCAGCCCATAGGCGTTTTGCGTGTAGTGGTCGGTCCAGGCCTGATCATATGTCTGAAAGGTCATGAGCGGCGAGACGAAGCGGATATGCAGCGCCACGTAATAGCCAAGCGGCGCTTGCCTGGCCAAATCCGCGAGCAACTCGTCAATGACATGATTCCGTCCCATATGGTTAACCTAGAAAGGAAATCTTGGGAAAAACAACCGATAATTGTGGCTTGACAGCGTAAAATCGCGCAAGCGCCGGTGCATTGTCGCCGATTTTTGCACAATGAAAATCAGCCTGCCGGTTTTGCAACCGCGCGGGCGTTCCGGTGCTGAAAATGTGGGCAGGTGGGCCTAACGTTGCCGCATCTGCGCAAGCAGGCTGCGCCAGCCGCCGGGGCTGACCACGAAGGACAGGCCAAAGCCCGCGACAAACCCCGCCAGATCGGCCACCCAATCGCCGTTGGAGCCGAAAATCAGCCCCCAGAGCAGTTGCAGCGCCATCAGAAAGCCGATCAGGCTGAAGGCTTGCAGCCGGTTTTCCCCGGTGCCCGCCAGCCGGGTCCATAACAGGTAGGAAAACGCGCCGATGAAGCCGTAAGCGGCGGGATAGGCGCCGAACAGCATGATCCGCGTATCCCAGGCCAGCCCATAGGCAAGCGCGCCCAGGATCGAGGCGCCAAAGAAGATCACCAGCATCGCCCAGGCCGAAAACACCTCTCCGACCATCTTGCCAAGGGCCAGAATGAACACCAGCGCGAAAATCATGTGGGTGAAGCTGCCATGCACGAACGGGTAGGTGACAAAACGATAGGCATAGTCCCAGCGCAGGATGCGGTTTTGCAGCATCCAGTCGAACAGCGGCTCGTAAAAGCCGTATTTCTCGATCGCGGCGGTGCGCCAGCCGATCGCCTCGGGTCCGCCGATCAGGCCGGCCGCGCCCAGTTGAAACACCGCCTCGACCCCGAAGATCGCCAGCGCCAGCGCCACGATGACCGGCGGCAGCGGGTTGATCGGCGGGGCGTTTGGGTCGGTCTCGGTCGGGGTATGGGGGGGCGTGGGCATGGTGGGTTCCTTGACGCGGCTTCCCCGCATGGGTAAGCGAGCGGGCACAGGAAATCCAGATGGAGAATGGCCATGTCCGCTCAGTTCACCCCGCGCGTGTTTTCCGGGATCAAGCCGTCGGGCGGGTTGACGCTTGGCAATTACCTGGGCGCGATCAAGCGCTGGGTGGACATGCAGGGCCCGGATTTCGAGACGATCTATTGCGTGGTGGACCTGCATGCGATCACCGTCTGGCAGGACCCGGCCGACCTGCGCGCCTCGACCCACGAGGTGACCGCGGCGCTGATCGCCAGCGGCATCGACCCCGAGACCTCGGTCCTGTTCAACCAGAGCCAGGTGCCGGCGCATGCCGAATTGGGGTGGGTTTTCAACTGCATAGCCCGCGTCGGCTGGATGAACCGGATGACCCAGTTCAAGGACAAGGCGGGCCGGAACGCCGAGAAGGTATCGCTTGGGCTTTATGCCTATCCGTCGCTGATGGCGGCCGATATCCTGGCCTACAAGGCGACGCATGTGCCGGTGGGCGAGGACCAGAAACAGCATGTGGAGCTGACCCGCGACATCGCCGCCAAGTTCAACCACGACTACAAGGTGGATTTCTTTCCCAGCCCCGAGCCGGTGATCGAAGGCCCGGCCATGCGGGTGATGAACCTGCGTGACGGCACCAGGAAGATGTCGAAATCCGGCGAAAGCGACATGGAGCGGATCAACATGCTGGACGATGCCGATACCATCGCCAGGAAGTTCAGGAAGGCGCGCACCGACCCCGAGCCGCTGCCCGGCGACCTTGCCGGGCTCAAGGACCGGCCCGAGGCGCGCAATCTGGTGGATATCTATGCCGGGCTGGCCGACATGGCGCCGGAGGCGGTGATTGCCGAATATGCCGGCGCCGGTTGGGGGCAGTTAAAGCCGGCGCTGGCCGAACTTGCGGTGGAGAAGCTGGCGCCGATTTCGGACGAGATGCGCCGGCTGATGGCCGATCCGGGCGAGCTGGACAGGCTGCTGGGCCGCGGTGCCGACAAGGCCGAGGCGATCAGCCAGCCGATCCTGGATCAGGTCTATGACATCGTGGGTTTTGTCCGCTCGCGCTGAGGGGCGATCCTGCGGGCGGCGCGGTGCCGCAGCGCAAAACTGTTGAACATGGCCGCCTGCTGCGCCATGCTGGAGCAAATCGGGAGATGCTCCATGCGTAAATTTCTTGTTCTTCTGGACAATTCCAGCGAATGCCTCAATGCCATGCGCTTTGCCGCCATGCGCGCGGCCAATACCGGCGGCGGGGTCGAGATCCTGGCGGTGATCCCGCCCGAGGAGTTCAACCACTGGATCGGCGTCGGCGCGATCATGCGCGAAGAGGCCCGCGAGCGGATCGAGGCGCATTTCGAGGTCTTTGCCAAGTGGATGCGCGACAAGCACCAGATCGAGCCGGAGCTGGTGATCCGCGAGGGTGAGGTGGTGCCCGAGATCCTGGCGCAGGTGCGCGACGACCCGGAGATCGGGGTTCTGGTGCTGGGGGCGGGGACGGAAAACCCGGTGATCACCCAGCTGACCCGCGCGGCCTCGACCCTGCCGGTGCCCATGACCATCGTCCCCGGCGAGATGTCGAAAGAGCGCCTGGCCGAGATCACCTGAAGTGCCAGCGCGGAAAATTCTGCCAAGCCATTGTTTTTACAGGAAAGCGCCCTGTGGCAGATAGGCATCTTTAAAAATCTGCAAAAGCCGGGTAGTGATTCGGTGCATAGGAATATGCGAATGTTTCGACCTGTCATGGTCGGGACAGCAGGGAGCGCCCATGTCCGAGCATGAAGTTGAAGAGGTCGAAATCGTTCCGGTTCGGGGGAGCTCTTTCGTGGTGATTACCACTGCGCTGATCGTGGTGGTGATGGCGATTTTCACCTGGGTGATGTACGGCATGGCCAGGCGGGTCTTTGTCCTGACCGATGTGATGGTCGAGATGAATGACAGCTTCAAGGGTATCGTCACCGACATGGACAGCATGGCCCAGGACATGGATGTGATGAATGCCGAGATCAAGGCAATGACCGGCGCGGTCACGCAGATGAATGACAGCGTGGCCGAGATGAGCGCCTCGGTCGGCGAAATGACCGACAACGTGGTGATCATGACCAGCGAGATCAGCGGCATGGGCAGCAACCTGGCCTCGATGACCGACGACATGTCCTATATCTCGGGCGGGGTCTATTATATCGGCTCGTCGATGAGTCGCATGACCTATGACGTGGGCAAGGCCAGCTCGGCTTTCACCTCGCCCCTGTCCTACATGTTCGGCAACGGATTCCCGTTCTAGGAGAGTTTGCTCCGGTTGCGCCGCAGGGCTCCCCTCGCCCGCGGGTGGTAAAACATGGTTAATTTCAAGCTCTTGCAGTCAATGAGGCCGTGGCCGCGCAATAATGTTGCGTGGTTTGAGTCCTGTCGCCAATAATTTGAAAAATTGCATATACCAATCTTGTAATATACAAATATTCAGGTTACACTAAACCCGTTACAAGAGAATCCCCAAGACCGGCAAAACGGCAGGGGATCGGCGGCCGGAGGAGAGACGGCCGCACATTTGACGGGGGGAGACATGATTGCAAATCTGGTGAAATCGCTGGTGGCGGCACTGGCCCTGGTTGCCGTTACGGCAAGTGGCGCGGGGGCCGGGGAGCAGGGCTATCAGACCGCCATCGTCAGCGTGATCCGCTCTGGCGGCAGCGCCACTGTCGGCGGTTCGGTCATCCCCTACAAGGAAGTGACGCTTTCGGCCCAGATCCCCGGTGAAGTCACCTATCTGGCCGGGGTCGAGGGCCACCGCGCCAAGGAAGGCGAGGTGCTGGTGGCGGTGGATGATGCGGCGTTGCAGGCGCAGAAGGCGGCCGCCCTTGCCGCGCTTCACAATGCCCAGGCCGCGTTCGGAAATTCCCAGATGCAGTATTCGCGCGAGCTGATCAGCCCGCGCATGAATTCCACCAGCGCCCTGCCGGGCATGGGGGTGCCGGGGCTGTTCGATCAGTTTTTCACCCGCGGGTTTTCCGACATGCTGGGCCGTTCGGACAGTGGGCTTGAGCGCTATGCCGATCTTTATGCGCAGGGCGCCGGGCTCAGCCAGGCCCAGGGCGCGATCATGCAGGCGCGGGCCAATCTGGACGCGATCGAGGCCAAGCTGAAGGATGCCCGCCTGACGGCGCCGTTTGACGGGGTGATCCTGCAGAAGATGGCCGAGGTCGGCGACACGGTTCAGCCCGGCATGCCGCTGATCAAGTTTGCCTATATCGACTATCTGCGGGTGCTGGCCGATGTGCCGGTGCGGCTGGCCAGCGGTCTTGAGGAAGGCATGCTGGTGCCGGCGCGGCTGGATGCGGGCGGCGAGGTGATGGTGCGGGTGGCGCAGATCTATCCGGTGGCGGACGCGCTGCGCCATACGGTGACGGTCAAGTTCGACCTGCCGAAAGGCACGCCGGGGGGGCCGGGCATGTATGTCGAGGTCACCATCCCCGACAGTTCGATCCCCGAGCGCAGCCAGCCGGCAGTGCCCCCCGAGGCGCTGATCTGGCGCGGCTCGCTGCCGTCGGTCTTTGTGCTTGAAGACGGCACGCCCAGCCTGCGGCTGGTGCGGGTGGGCTATCCGGTGGATGGCGGGCTGATCTCGGTGGTTTCCGGGCTCAAGGGCGGCGAAGAGGTGATCCTGAACCCGCCGGCAAACCTGATTTCCGGCGGCGAATAGGGCGGGCGCGGGATCATGGCAGACAATATTCCGAACATTCCCGACGACGAAATCCAGCATCCGCTGGGGCTGGCCGGCTCGCTGGCCCAGGGCTTCATCCGCTCGCCGCTGTCGCCGCTGCTGCTGATCACCTGCCTGGCGCTGGGCATCCTGGGCCTGATGGCCACGCCGCGCCAGGAAGACCCGCAGATTTCCGTGCCGATGGTGGACATCTTCTTCAGCTATGACGGGGCCTCGGCCGAGCAGGTGGCCTCGGTCGCCACCGATCCGCTGGAGCGGCTGATGAGCGAAATCCAGGGGGTCAAGCATGTCTATTCGCGCTCGGACCGGCATGGCGGCATGGTCACGGTGCAGTTCGAGGTGGGCGAGGAAATGGGCCCCTCGCTGGTCAAGCTGAACGACAAGATCCAGTCAAACCTGGACCGCATCCCGCCCGGTGTCTCGATGCCGCTGATCAAGCCCAAGGGCATTGACGACGTGCCGGTGGTGACGCTGACGCTGTGGAGCCACGAACTGGACGAGGCGGCGCTTCGCAGCCTTGGGCTGGACGTCATGCAGCGCCTGAAAGAGGTGCCCAACACCGCCCAGAGCTTCATTACCGGAGGCCGCTCCGAGGCGATCAAGGTCGAGGTGTTTCCCGAGCGTCTGGCCGGTTTCGGCATCAGCCTGGACCAGCTTGCCCAGACCATCCGCACCGCCAATGGCGAGCGTGGCGTCGGCGCCATGGAGCAGGGCGACAACACCTTTACCCTTTACACCGGGGCCTTCCTGCAGAATGCCCGCGACCTTGAGAGCCTGATGGTTGGCGTGAGCCAGGGCGCGCCGGTTTATGTGCGCGACGTGGCGCTGGTCACCGATGCCACCGACGATGCCACCAACCTGGTCGCCTATGCCTCGGGTCCGGCCTATGAGCGGCGCGAAACCATTGACGAGGCGACCGGCGCGGCCGATGCCGAGGCCTCCGCCCCTGCCGAGGGCGAGCGCGCCCCGGTCGGCGCCCCGGCGGTGACGGTCTCGGTGGCCAAGAAGGCGGGCTCCAACGGGGTCACCGTGGCCAATGGCGTGCTGCAATATGTCGAGCGGCTCAAGGGCAACCTGATCCCCGACAACGTGCATGTGGAGATCACCCGCAATTACGGCGAGACCGCCAACGAAAAGGTCAACGAGCTGATCTTCAAGCTGTTCGTGGCCACCGGCGCGGTGACGCTGCTGATCTGGTTGGCGCTGGGGGTGCGGGCAGCGGTGGTGGTGGTGATCGTGATCCCGATCGTCATCCTGATGACGGTGTTTTCCGCCTTCGTGCTGGGCTTTACCATCGACCGGGTGAGCCTGTTCGCGCTGATCTTCTCGATCGGGATCCTGGTGGACGATGCCATCGTGGTGGTCGAAAACATATATCGGCGCTGGCTGGTGCGGGGGGAATGTACCGCCAGCTGTTCGATCGACGCGGTGCGCGAGGTCGGCAACCCGACGGTGCTGGCGACCCTGACGGTGATCGCGGCGCTGTTGCCCATGGGGTTTGTCTCGGGGATGATGGGGCCCTACATGGCGCCGATCCCGGCGCTGGGCTCGGTGGCGATGCTGTTTTCGCTGTTCGCCGCCTTCATCTTCACCCCGTGGCTGGCGCAGTTCTTCAGCCCGCCGATCAAGGCGCTGCAACGGGCGCATCGGCGCGAAGAGGCGCAGACCCGCTTTCTTGACCGGCTGTTCAATCGGACCCTGGTGCCGCTGATCCGCGACCGGGGCAAGGGCTGGATCTTTGCCGCGGTGCTGCTGATCGTCTTTGCGCTCAGCCTCGGGCTTTTCTACACCACCGGCGTCACCGTCAAGATGCTGCCCAAGGACAACAAGCCCGAGTTCAACGTCACCATCAACATGCCCGAGGGCACCGCCCTGCCGGTGACGGCAAACGTGGCGCAGCAACTGGCCGCGCGGCTGGCCACCATTCCCGAAGTGACCGCGACCCAAAGCTATGTGGGCACGGCCAGCCCGTTCAATTTCAACGGCCTGGTGCGCCATTCCTATCTGCGGCAGATGCCGTGGCAGGGCGATATCCAGGTGCAGCTGGTGCATCGGAGCAAGCGCAGCAAGACCTCGGCCGAGCTTGCGGTCGAGGCGCGCGAGCTGCTGACCCCGGCGGCGCAGGCCCTGGGCGCGCGCATCGAGGTGGTCGAGATGCCGCCCGGCCCGCCGGTGCTGCAAACCATGGTGGCCGAAATCTATGGCCCGGACCCGGATACCCGCCGCCAGGTGGCGCGCGACGTGGAGGCGCTGTTCGAGCGGGCCGAAACCATCGTGGACGTGGACAGTTTCCTCGAGGCTCCGCATGAGGCCTGGCGCTTCGTGGTCAACCGCGACAAGGCCAGCCGCCGCGGCGTTTCGGTCGAGACCATCAACCGGCAGCTGGAAATGGCCATGGGCGGCTTCAAGCTGGGCGACGTGAAAAGCGAGCGGATGCTGGAGCCGAAATTCATCTATCTGCAAATGCCGCTGGCGGTGCGGGGCGATCTGGGCCGGCTGGGCCAGCTGCCGATCCCCAGCGCCTCGGGCACGATGATCCCGCTGGCCGAGCTGGGGCATTTTGAAACGTTCACGGTGGATGCGCCGGTCTATCACAAGGATCTGCGGTCGGTGGAATACGTGACCGGCGAGGTGGCGGGCCGGCTGGGCGCGCCGATCTATGGCATCCTCGAGATGGAAAAGCTGCTGGACGATTACGTGGCGCCCGACGGCGTGCGGGTCGAGACCAACTTTACCGGCCCGCCCTCCGACAGCCTGAAAAGCGCGCTGGAATGGACCGGCGAGTGGACCGTGACCTATGAGACCTTCCGCGACATGGGCATGGCTTTCGCGGCGGCGCTGATCCTGATCTATATCCTGGTGGTGTGGGAGTTCGGCAACTTTACCCTGCCGGCAATCATCATGTTCCCGATCCCGCTGACCCTGATCGGGATCGTCCCCGGCCACTGGCTGTTCGGGGCGAGCTTCACCGCCACGTCGATGATCGGGTTCATCGCGCTGGCCGGGATCATCGTGCGCAACTCGATCCTGCTGGTCGATTTCTCGCGCCATGCCGTGGGCGCGGGCATGCCGGTGCAAGAGGCGGTGGTGCATGCCTGTCAGACCCGCACCCGGCCGATCATCATCACCGCGCTGGCGCTGGTGGCGGGGTCGAGCGTGATCCTGTCTGACCCGATCTTTCAGGGCATGGCGATTTCGCTGATGTTCGGGGGGCTGGTCTCGACCATCCTGACCTTGATCGTGATCCCGCTGGGCTGTGTGAGCTTCTCGAAATCGCTGGTGGCGGGCACGGATATTGACCTGTCGGCAGAGAAAGCCGGTGCGGCTCAAGGCGATGCGGTGGCCGCCAGCCTGGCCGCCGCCCGGGCCGAGCGGCGTCGTGCCCGCCCGTGGGGAGAGCTGATTGCCGGCGCCCTGATCGCGCTGGTTGGGGCAATCGCCGGGATCCTTGCCTTTGCCTGGAACCTGGTTGCCGGGCTGTTCAGGGCGATTGCGCGGCTGTTTGGCCGGGGTGGCCGGCCCGACGAGGGGGCGAACGGCGCCCCGAATGGCGGGGCCAGCGGCGGGCCCGGCGGGGCAGGCCCCCTTAAGCCAGCGCCAGATGCGCCGGCCGCCGCGCCGACCGAGGTTGCGCCGGTGGCCGAGCCCGCGCCCAAGCCAAAGCCCAAGCCTCGGGCAAAGCCAGCGCCGAAAGCACCCAAGCCAAGGTCGAAAACCACCAAGCCGGCCCCGAAGGCGGCCAAGCCTGCCTCCAAAGCCGCCAAACCTGCGCCAAAGGCGGCCAAGCCCGCCAAGCCTGCCTCTGCCAAGGGCAAGACGCGGGGCGGGCGCCGTGGGATCCGGCTCAACACAGACCTTTTGGGTCCGAAGGAGGAATAAGATGCGCGTGCTGAACCAGAGAGGCGTCTCCAGGGTGCTTGTTGCCGCGTCGGTGGTCGCGTTGATGCCGGTGCTGGCCCGGGCCCAGGTTGTGCCGCCGCCGCCGGGTCCCTATCAGGCGATGCCGCAAATCCCCTCGGCACCGGGCGCAGCCGGGGCGGCGGCGTCATCCGGGCCGGCTGTTCCGGCCATGCCGGGGGCGGTGAGGCCGCTGACGCCTCCCCCCAGCGCGGCGCAGATCTGGGGGGCGCCGCCGGTCATGCAGGTGCCGTACTGGATGCAGGCGCCGATGCCCGCGACGCAACAGGTCACACACACTCAGGGCGGCACCTCTCCCAATGCCAGCCCCGAGCCACGGGGCGGTGGTCAGGCACCGAAAACGCAGCTCTCCCCTGCTGGCCACGCCGCCGCCCCGATCAATTCAGGTCAGGCAAGGACCGGTCAGGTCAATGCGCCCGGCTATGGCGCACAGCTGACTCCAGGATATTTCCCCGGCTATGGCGCTGCGCAATCAGCGGCCGGGCAGGCGCAGATGCAGGCGGCGGCTGGCGCCGGCCAGGGGGGTGCTCTGGCCACTCTCCCGGGTCAGGGCGCGCCGCGGCAAGGTTGGTCCGGCTATGGCGCCGGCTATTCCCCGGCTTATCCGGGGTACGGATATGGCAATGGTGGCTATGCGCGCGCGCCTGGGGCCTATGGCTATGCGCCCTATCCGGGGCAAATGGCGCTTCCTTATTGGGGAAATTGGGGAATGCCGGCGGCCCAAGGCTATGGCGGCGCGCCTGCTT
>CAZPDV010000028.1:9802-12935 GCA_964585355.1 uncultured Aliiroseovarius sp. | reverse complement strand
TCCAGCGCGACGAGGAAACCGGCGCAATCGACTTTGACCACAACCCGTTTTCCATGCCCCAGGGCGGGCTCGAGGCGCTCGAGGGCGACCCGCTGGCGGTGCGCGGCTATCAATACGACCTGGCCTGCAACGGCTATGAGCTGCTTTCCGGCGCGATCCGCAACCACAAGCCCGAGATCATGATCAAGGCGTTCGAGATCGCCGGCTATGGCGAAGACGAGGTGCGCAAACGCTTTGGCGGCATGGTCAATGCCTTTCAATATGGCGCGCCGCCGCACGGGGGCTGTGCCGCCGGCATCGACCGTATCGTGATGCTGCTGGCAGACGAGGCCAATATCCGCGAGGTCATCATGTTCCCGATGAACCAGCGCGCCGAAGACCTGATGATGAACGCGCCCAGCACCCCCACCAACGAGCAGCTGCGCGAACTGCATTTGCGGGTCATCGAGGAAGAATAAAGATTTTTCGCCGGAAATCCGGGCGCCGCGCGTATACTCCCCGACGAACACAGCAAGGGGACGAAAATGCGCTTTGATCCTGAACTGGCCGAAATCCGCTTTGGCACCGGGCTGGGGCCACGCGTCGCCCTGCCGCGCGATATGGGCGAAATGCTGGCCCGGCTCGGCGGGCCGGATGAGGCGGCGCGGCGGTTTCCGATCGCCGGTTTCCTTGACCAGGCCGACGACATCCGGCGGTTTCAGGAGCTGCGCAAGCCCGCGCGCCGCGGCGATGCGGCGGCCAGGGCCGAGCGCGACCGGATCAAGCGGCAATCGCGGCGCAATCAGGCCAGGTGGTTTGGCGCCGGCCTCGGCCGCTGGATCGACAGCCCCGACAGCCTGCGCGAGCGGCTGACCCGGTTCTGGGCCGATCATTTTACCGTGGTCGGCAAACGCGCGATGACCCGCGCCATGGCCGCCACCTTTGTCGAGGACGCGATCCGGCCGCACCTGACCGGCCGTTTTTCCGACCTCTTGCGCGCGGCCGAGACGCATCCGTTAATGCTCGATTACCTGGATCAGTTCCGCTCGGTCGGCGAAGGCAGCCCGCTGGCGGCCCAGGGCAAGGGGCTCAATGAAAACCTGGCGCGCGAGATCCTCGAGCTGCACACGCTGGGGGTGGACGGCCCCTATGATCAGCAGGATGTGCGCCAGTTTGCCAACCTGCTGGCCGGTTTCACCCATGACAGCAGCGGCCAGGTGCGGTTCCAGCCCAGGCGCGGCAACCCGGGGGCCGAGACCATCCTGGGCAAGAGCTATGGCGCCCGCAAGCCGCGCGTCGAGGACGTTTACGCGGCGTTCGAGGATCTGGCCACCCACCCGGCCACCGCCCGTCACATTGCCCGCAAGCTGGCGGTGCATTTCGTCTCGGACACGCCCGATCCGGCGCTGATCGACCATATAGCGACCCGCTTTGAAGCGACGGGCGGCGCGCTCATGGCGGTGTACGAGGCGCTGCTCGAACACCCGTCCTCATGGTTCTCTGCACACGAAAAGGTAAAGCAACCATATGATTTCATTGCCACATCCATGAAGGCCCTGGGGCTGAACGGCAATCAGGTCGCAGCGCTCAAGCTCAAGGATTTTCGCGCCGGCATCTTCGGCCCCATGGCCCTGATGGGCCAGCAATGGGAGCGCCCGCCCGGCCCGGATGGCTGGCCGGAAGAGGCCGGGCACTGGATCACCCCGCAGGGTCTGGCGGCGCGTATCCAATGGGCGCTGAGCGTACCCCTGATGTTGTTTGAGCGGCTCTCGGCCGAGATGCCGGACCCGCGCGCCCTGGCGACCACCGCCCTGGGCACCCATGCCGATGCGCCGGTGCTGTTCGCGGCCGCGGCGGCCGAAACCCGCTGGGAAGGGGTGGCGCTGGTGCTCAGCTCTCCCGCATTTCAAAGGCGCTGAAGGAGGATGGACATGACACGCATGAACCGCAGGGCCTTTCTGAGCCGCACCGGCGCGCTGGGCTGCTCGCTTGCCGCCGCCCCCCTTGCCACCCCGATCGCGCTGGCTGCGGCGCCCGGCGACAACCGGCTGGTGGTGATCATCCTGCGCGGCGCCATGGACGGGCTGGACGTGGTACGCCCGCTGGGCGACCCCGATTATGCCGCCTTGCGCCCGACGCTGACCAAGGGCGACGAGGTGCTGGCACTGGGCGATTTCTTTGCCCTGCACCCGGCGCTGGCGGGCCTGTACCCGCTATGGGCCGCGGGCGAACTGGGATTTGCCCACGCGGTTTCGACCCCCTATCGCGACAAGCGCAGCCATTTTGACGGCCAGGATATCCTGGAAACCGGCGCGGCGGCGGTGAACGGCGCCCGCGACGGCTGGCTCAACCGGGCGCTGGGCCTGCTGCCGGCAAGCACGCTGCGCACCGCTTTTGCGATCGGGCGCGAAGAAATGCTGATCCTCTCCGGCGCCAACCAGGTCTCGCAATGGGCGCCGGATACGGCGCTGGCGCTGACCCCGCAATCGCGGCGGCTGCTGACGGCCATGTACAAGGAGGCGCCGCTGTTTCGCGCCTCGATGCAGGAGGCGATCGCGCTGGCCGATGGCGGCGCCGTGGCCCAGGACCACGAGGCGGCGCAGGAGGCGATGATGAGCTCGGTGCGCAAGGCCGGCAAGCGCGGCGGGGCCGCCAAGGTCGCCGCGTTTACTGCCGAGCAATTGCTGGGCGAGACCCGAATCGCCAGTTTCTCGATCAACGGCTGGGATACCCATGCCGGCCAGAAAGGCGCGCTGGGTCGGGCCTTGCGCGAATTGGAGGCGGCAATTCTGACCCTGAAGGACGATCTGGGGCCGGTCTGGGGCAAGACCACGGTGCTGGCCATGACCGAGTTTGGCCGCACCGCCCGCGAAAACGGCTCTCGCGGAACCGATCACGGCACTGGCGGGGCGATGGTTCTGGCCGGCGGCGCGGTGCGCGGCGGTCAGGTGCATGGCGACTGGCCGGGATTGGGCGAGCTGGACCTGTATCAGGCGCGCGACCTGATGCCGACCGGCGATATCCGCGCCTATGCCGGGGTCGCGCTGTCACGCCTGTTCGGTCTTTCCGTATCCGACATCGAGGCGCAGGTGTTCCCCGGCCTTGACATGGCAACGCCGCCGGGGATCATCCGGTAGGTTGTGCAAGCGCCTCA
>CAZPDV010000028.1:0-9702 GCA_964585355.1 uncultured Aliiroseovarius sp. | reverse complement strand
CGCCTCAAATGGCGTTGCTGGCGGCAAGGCGGGCCTGGATCAGGCCGGCCACATGGGCCAGGTCGCGGCTGGTGCGCGCGCCTTTCGACCGGGCGACTGCCAGCTTCTCGGCCGCCGCCTTGAGGTCACTGTCATGGGCACTCTTGGCCACGCCATGCAGGAACTGGGCGATGTAATCGACCTGCCTGCCATCCGGCCCGGTATCTATGACCTCGGCCACATGCGCCAGATCATCCTTGAGCGATACCGGGTCAGGCTCGATCATGTCTGCCGCCACCGGACGCGGGCCGAAGCGGGCTGCATCCTCCGGCAACCGGGCCAGCAGCGCCTGCTGGAACGCATAGAGGCTTTCGATCGGCTTGGCGAAAAAGCCATCCGCCCCGGCCTTCATCGCCGCCGCCTTGCCGCCTTCATCGCCGCTCATGGCAAAGACCACCGGCCTTTCCGGCTGCATTTGTGCCAGTTCGCCAATCAGCTCGACCCCATCGCCATCGGGCAGGCCCAGATCGACAATCACGATCGAGGGGCGATAGACCCCCAGATGCCGGTGCGCCGCGGCCAGGGTATCGGCCCGGCGAATACGCGCGCCGGAACGCAGGCACAAGAGCCGGATCGCCTCGGATGCAAAGCGGCTGTCTTCAACCACAAGAACCGTCATCCCCTGCAAGGGCCGCTCGGGATTCGGGCGTCTGATCAATCCGAAATGTTCCAGTTCGTCCGGCATGATGCTCTCCTTCCTGCCCTGACTAGAGCGAAAACAAGTAAAGATGCGGTTAACGCCACGCATTTGTCGCCCTTGCCCTGCCACGAGCGCCATTGCATAAGGTGAGCGACCTGAGCGGGGGATGAAATGATCGGACGTCTCAACCATATCGCCATCGCCGTGCCGGACCTCGAGGCCGCCGCCGCGCTCTATCGCGATACGCTGGGGGCCGAGGTGGGGCCGGCCCAGGACGAACCCGCGCACGGCGTCACCGTGGTTTTCGTGACCCTGCCCAACACCAAGGTCGAGCTCCTGCACCCGCTGGGCCCCGACAGCCCGATTGCCGGGTTTCTGGAAAAGAACCCCGCCGGCGGCATTCATCATGTCTGTTACGAGGTCGATGACATCCTGGCCGCGCGCGACCGGCTGCAGGCGAAAGGGGCCCGCGTGCTGGGCGCCGGCGAGCCGAAGATCGGCGCCCATGGCAAGCCGGTGCTGTTTCTGCATCCCAAGGATTTCACCGGCACCCTGATCGAACTGGAGCAAGCCTGATGTCCATTACCTCGGCAATCGTGTTGTTCGCCGTCACCTGGTTTCTGGTGATGTTCCTGGTGCTGCCCATTCGCCTGCGCACCCAGGGGGATGAGGGCGAGATCGTTGCCGGCACCCATGCCGGCGCCCCGGCGGACTTCAAGCTCAAACGCACCATGCTGATCGTCACCGTGATCACCGTTGTCATGTGGGGCGTGGAGATGGGCCTTGTCCTGTCAGGCTTGATCGGGGTGCGCGACTTTGACTGGTACGGGTTCATGGAGCACCCGTATGATGAGTCATCCCAGCCTGTAGAATAGATGCGTATAGGCCGCCACGCCGACCAGCGGCACCAGCAGGCTGATCCAGGGCAGGTTGAGCCCCAGCGCAATCAGCGCCCCCAGCGCCCACAAAACCGGCAGGTTCCTGCGGGTCAGGCGCGCGGCCTCAACGGCGCTGACCCGGCGCAGGGCGACGGTTTCGTAATATTCCTTGCCGATCAGATACCCGTTGGCGGCGATGAACACCACCGGCGCCAGCCAGCCCGCGAACAGGGACGCAATCAGCGCCGCGCCGCTGACCGCCAGCATCAGAAAGAAAAACCGTAGCGCATAGCCGGCCGATTCCGCCAAAGGCCGATGCCGCAGCCGCGGCAGCGTCGGGTAAAACCGCGCCTCGACCGCATCCACCACGTTTTCCAGAAAGAACCCCATGATCGCCATTACCACCGGCGCCATGACATAGGTCCAGAACAGCCACGAGGTCCTGGACACCAACCCCTGGGTAAAGACGCCCAGAAACCCGACCTCGCCCAGCCATGGCAGGTTCAGGCTGGCCGGGGTCAGCAGCTCGATCACCCAGGCGAGCGCCGCAAACACCGCCAGAAACGGCCCGGTCAGCAGCAGGCTCAGCACCAGCGCCGCCCCCAGCACCTTGAGGAACGCGGCGCTGGGCAATTGCCGGATCGCGTCTTCCACCGCTTGCGGAATCAGGGCCAGGCCCTTCACGTGCGCATCCATTGCGTCTTGGCCGCCACATCCGGGCGCGGACGCTCGGGCGGCACCCGGGTCTGGGTACCGATCACCATGAAGGCGGCAACGCTCTCATGCGGGGCAAGCCCCAGCCCCTGCTCGACAAAGCCGCGATCATGCGCGGGCCACCCGCTCAACCAGTTGGCCCCCCACCCCGCCGCCAGGGCAGCATTGAGCAGCTGCAGCGACACCGCGCCGGCAGACAGCACCTGCTCGACCTCGGGCACCTTGTCCGAGGCCACCGGCGACGACACCACCACCACCATCAGCGGCGCGGCGCGAAACTGACCGACCCCCTTGGCCGCCTTTTCCGGCTCAAGCCCCAGCGCCTCGGCCCGCGCCTCGGCCAGGTCGGCAAGCCGCTCCAACGCCGCCCGCTCAAGCACGATGAACCGCCATGGCTCAAGCTTGCCATGGTCCGGCGCCCGCGCCGCCGCCTTCAGCAAAAGCTCAAGCGTGGCCCGATCCGGCCCCGGCGCCGCCAGGGTCTTGGCCGGGCGCGACCGCCGGCTCAACAGAAAATCAAGGGCAGGCTGGTTGGCCTCCGGCATGGCGTCCTCCTCGGTTATTGGCC
The DNA here is from genome assembly GCA_964585355.1 of uncultured Aliiroseovarius sp. Classification (GTDB taxonomy): domain Bacteria; phylum Pseudomonadota; class Alphaproteobacteria; order Rhodobacterales; family Rhodobacteraceae; genus JAAEUB01. The sequence goes on along the minus strand of CAZPDV010000028.1, from coordinate 6,863 downwards.
TGCATGTGTGGCAAACCCGCCGGTTTTTCAAGGGAAACCGGCCCGCCCTTTCATCTTTCCCGAAATACTCCCGCCGGAGGCCTGAAATCAGCCCGGCTCTGCCGGGCGCGCCTCGATCACCACGAAAGCCTGTGCCCAGGGGGGATCGTCGGTCAGGGTCACGTGAACGACCGCGCGGTGCCCGGCCGGCGTCATCGCCGCCAGCCGCTCGGCGGCCCAGCCGGTCAGCTCCATCACCGGCTGCCCGGTCTCGAGGTTGCGCACCGCCATGTCGCGCCAGCTGATCCCCATCCGCAGGCCGGTGCCCAGCGCCTTCGAGCACGCCTCCTTGGCGGCCCAGCGCTTGGCATAGGTGCCGGCCACATCGCGCCGGCGCTCGGCCTTTGCCTGCTCGACCTCGGTAAAGACCCGGTTGCGAAACCGGTCGCCATGGCGGGCCAGCACCCCGGCGATGCGGTCGATATTGGCCAGGTCGGTGCCGATCCCCAGGATCATTCGCGGCCCAGTTCCATGCCGGCCACCACCGCCCCGGTGGCCTGGTTGACGGTGAAGTGCAGGGTCGAGGGGTTGGCGAAATCGGCCTCTTCCAGGTACACCACCACCGGCAGCGAAAAGCGCAGCCCCGCCGCCGGATCATAGCTGGCCTCGAGCGCGGAGAAGCTGACCCCGGCAAAGCCGGACCCGCCCTGAAACGAGATCACCCGGCACTGGCGCGCGCCAAGCTCGTCAAAAGGCGGCGACAGGACCAGGATCTGATAGGGCACCGCGCCGGGCTCGACCGTGTCCAGAAGCGCGATGCGCACATTGCCGTTGGCAAAGGCGCGGCTGTTTTGCTCCCACGGCTCGACCAAATTGCGGGCCGAGGCGCGCCAGTCGCATTCGCTGACCTCCTGCGCCGATGCCGCCCCGGCCAAACACACCAGCGCACCCGTCAAAAGCCACTTCATGCCCGAGCCTCCTGCATCAGCCGGCGCATTTCGGCAATCGCCGGCTTGAGCCCCACGAAAATCGCCTCGCCAATCAGGAAATGCCCGATATTGAGCTCCATCATCTCGGGAAACGCCGCCACCGGCTTGACCGTTTCATAGGTAAAGCCGTGCCCGGCATGGACCTCAAGGCCCAGCGACGCGCCATGGGCCGACATCGCGCGCAGGCGTTCCAGCTCACGCGCGCTTTCCTCCAGCCTGCCCTCGTGAAACAGGTCGCAATAGGCGCCCGCATGCAGTTCGACCACATCGGCGCCGATCCGCGCGGCGGCCTCGACCTGGGCCTTGTCGGCGGCGACAAACAGGCTGACGCGGCAGCCCGCCTCGCGCAGCGGCGCGATGAAATCCGCCAGCCGGTTTTCCTGCCGCGCCACTTCCAGCCCGCCCTCGGTGGTCAGCTCCTGGCGCTTTTCCGGCACGATGCACACCGCATGCGGCTTGTGGCGCAGGGCAATGGCCTGCATCTCGTCGGTGGCGGCCATCTCGAAATTGAGCGGCACTTCCAGAGCCTCCATCAGGCGCTCGATATCACGGTCGGTGATGTGGCGCCGATCCTCGCGCAGATGCGCGGTGATGCCGTCGGCCCCGGCCTCTTCGGCCAGGCGGGCGGCGCGCACCGGGTCGGGATAGGCCGAGCCGCGCGCGTTGCGCACGGTGGCCACGTGGTCGATATTCACGCCAAGGCGCAGCTTGCCCAGATATTCGGTCATGGTGATTCCCTTGCTTGTCGCGCCCAGATTACGCGTCTTTGGCGCCGGCGTCAGCCTGTGACCGGGCCACCTTTTCAGCGGCAGCGGCCTGCGCCGCCAGGCGCGCGGCATATCGCTTTTTCAACTTCCTGATCCGGCGTTTCTGATAGGCGGTAATGGCCGGGCGCGACAGCATGTAGAAGAAGCTGGCCGTGATGATGCCGGGGATGATGCCGCCCACCGTATACGGCACGATCACATAGTGGAAGAAGTGCCGCAGCTCCCCCCATTCGGCCACGTCCGAGGTAAACATGGCGCGGAAATTATAGCTCAGGTCGGTCATGGCGCCGGCAAAGGCATGCACGATCTGCGGCAGGTGCATCTCGACCGGCAGCCCCAACATGCGCGAGCCCAGGTCGGTGGCGATCTCGGCGATGATCGGAAAGGTGAAGGGGTTGCCGAAAAACGTGGCCAACAGGGCGGCAAGGATATTGCCGCGCAGGATCCAGGCCAGAATGGCGGCGGTCACGAAATGCAGCCCGAAAAACGGGGTGAAACAGACAAAGACCCCGGCGGCAATGCCGCGCGAAATCCGGTGCGGCGGGTCCGGCAGGCGGCGCAGGCGGTGGATCACATAGCCCGCCGCCCGATACCAGCCGCCACGGGGATAGAAGAACTCGATAATGGTGCGGCCCCATGTGCGCGGGTTGCGCTTGAACATGGCTCAGCCCTCCCCGCCCGGCTGCCGGCGCACATCGCGCCTCCGCTTGATCGTGGCCACGTCGCTTTCGGCCTCGAGCACCGTCATCACCTTGTGCAGATGCTCCACATCGCGCAGGTCCACATCCACGATCAGCCGGTAGAAATCCGGCTTGCGGTCAAGAAAGTTGAGATCCGAGATATTGGCCTTCTGCTCGCCGATCAGGCTGCAGATCCGGCCCAGCACCCCGGCATCGTTGGCGATGGTCAGATCGAGGCTGACCGTATGCACCGGCGGGTGCAGGCCCGGCTGCCATTGCAGATCGACCCAACGCTCGGTCTGGTCGGCAAATTGTTCGAGCCCGTCGCAATCAATGGCATGGATCACCACGCCGCGGCCGCGAAAGCTGATCCCGACGATGCGCTCGCCCGGCACCGGCTGACAGCACGGCGCCCGCTCGAAGCTCTGCCCCTGCGCCAGCCCGACCACGGCGCGGGCCACCTCGATCTCCTCGGCCACCGGCACCGCCTCCGGATAGAGCAGCGCCACCACGTCGCGCGCCACCAGCTCGGCGCTGCCAAGCCGCGCCAGCACCTCGTCGGCATCCTTGAGGCCCAGCCGCCTGGCCGCCGTGGCCAGCGCCTTGTCGGTGGCCTTGCGCCCCACATGCTCGAACGCCACCCGCGCCAGCTCGCGCCCCAGCTTGATGAAGCGGCCGCGATCCTCTTCGCGCAGGCGCCGCCGGATCGCGCTCTTGGCCCGCCCGGTGGCCACGATATCAAGCCAGGTGGCCTGCGGGCTCTGCCCCTCGGCGGTGATGATCTCGACCGACTGGCCGTTGCGGATCCGGGTCCAGAGCGGCACCCTTATGCCGTCAATGCGCGCGCCCACACAGCGGTCGCCGATATCGGTATGCACCGCATAGGCAAAATCCAGCGGCGTCGCCCCGCGCGGCAGCTTGACCACCTCGCCCTTGGGGGTGAAGCAGAACACCTGGTCGGCATACATCTCAAGCTTCACATGCTCGAGAAACTCGTCGTTGTTCTCGGCCGAATCGAAGCGTTCGGTAAGGGCGGCGACCCACTTGGCGGGGTCCACGGCAAAGGGGTTCTCCACCCGCACCCCGTCGCGGTAGGACCAGTGCGCGGCAACCCCGCTTTCGGCCACTTCGTGCATCTGGCGGGTGCGGATCTGAACCTCGACCCGCTTGCCGTCGCGGCCCGAAACGGTGGTGTGGATCGAGCGGTAGCCGTTGGTCTTGGGCTGACTGATATAGTCCTTGAAGCGGCCCGGCACCGCCCGCCAGCGCTGATGAATGGCGCCCAGCACCCGGTAGCAGTCGGCCTCGTTCTCGGTGATGACGCGAAAGCCGTAAATGTCGGACAGGCGCGAAAAGCTCTGCTCCTTCTCCTGCATCTTGCGCCAGATCGAATAGGGCTTCTTGGCGCGGCCGAACACCTCGGCCCGGACGCCGGCCTTGTCCAGGGCCTCGCGGATGTCGCCGGTGATCTTGTGGATCACGTCGCCGGTTTCCTTCTGCAACCGGATGAAGCGGCGGATGATCGAGGCGCGCCCCTCGGGGTTGAGCACATGAAAGGCCAGGTCCTCGAGTTCCTCGCGCATCCACTGCATGCCCATGCGGCCGGCCAGCGGGGCATAGATATCCATGGTCTCGCGCGCCTTCTGCACCTGCTTTTCGGGGCGCATGGCGCGGATCGTGCGCATGTTGTGCAGCCGGTCGGCCAGCTTGACCAGGATGACCCGCATATCCCGGGATATGGCGATGAACAGCTTGCGGAAATTCTCGGCCTGTTTCGATTCGGTCGAGTTGAGCTGCAGGTTGGTCAGCTTGGTAACCCCGTCCACCAGCTCGGCCACCTCGTGGCCAAATTCGGCCTCGACCTCGGCATAGGTGGACTTGGTGTCCTCGATGGTGTCATGCAAAAGCGCGGTGACGATCGAGGCGTCGTCCAGGCGCTGCTCGGCCAGGATGGCGGCAACCGCGACCGGGTGGGTGAAATACGGCTCGCCCGAGTGGCGAAACTGCCCCTCGTGCATTCTTTCGCCATAGGCATAGGCCCGGCGGATCAGGTCTGCGTTCGATTTCGGGTTATAGGCCCGGACCAGGGTGACAAGATCTTCAACGCCGTCAATGTTCATCCGGCCCGTCCATCTGGGGCACGCCCCGTTGCGTCAGCCCTGCCCCTGAGCCGCCATGAGGGCACGCAGCAGGTCTTCGTCGCCCATTTCGTTCTCGGCCGGCTTGTCCGGGGTTTCGGCGCCCATGAGCAGCGCCATGCGGTCCTCTTCCGGCTCGTCCACCTCGATCTGGGTCTGATGGCTTTGGATCATCCGCTCGCGCAGGTCATCGACGCTCTGGGTCTCCTCGGCGATCTCGCGCAGGGCCACGACCGGGTTCTTGTCGTTGTCGCGGTCCACGGTGATCGGGTCGCCCGCCGAAATCTCGCGCGCGCGGTGGGCGGCAAGCATCACCAGGTCAAACCGGTTCGGTACTTTGTCAACGCAATCTTCTACCGTCACGCGGGCCATATTCTTCTCCGTTCATGGGAGTGGGAGGGACAGAGGCTATTTATGCGCGCAATCCGGGCAATGCAAGGGGGCAGCGCCGCCTCAGCCCGGTTCAATCGGGACAATTGCCGCTTTTTCGGCCGCCGGCAGGGCCGCGAGCATCCCCGTCACGGTGTTGCCGGTCACCGGGTGGCGCCAGTTCGGCGCGATATCGGCCATGGGAATCAGCACGAAGGCGCGGTCCTGCAGACGCGGATGCGGCAGAATCAGGCGCGCCGGCGCCTCTTCCATCTGCCGCGCCAGCGGCAGGTTCGCCCAGTGACGCTGCGTCGTTTCGTCCGGCAAAACCATGTCGCCCATGGCCAGAAGATCCAGGTCCAGCGTGCGCGGACCCCAGCGTTTTTCGCGCACCCGGCGAAATTCCGCCTCCAGCGCATGCAGCCGCGCCAACAGGGCCTCGGGCGACAGGCGGCTGTCCACCTGTACCACCGCGTTGACGAAATCCGGCCCGGAACCGGCAGGAAAACAAGGGGTCGCGTAAAGGCGGCTTTGCGCCACTACCGGCAGATCGGCCCGCCCCAGGGCCGCGATCGCCTGCTTGACGATCGCCCGCGCCCCCCCGAACTGATCCCGCTCATTGCTCCCCAATGCAACTATGGGTAGAGTTTTCGGAACGCCCCTACTTTCCTCTTGCAGCACGTGCTATAATCCCTACATTGTCTCAGGTTTCGCAAACGCCCCTTATCACATCACTCACGGAAAGCGTCGGCGAAAAAGGTCGAAAAGGAAAAATCATGTTTTACAAGGACGAACGGCTGGCGCTGTTCATTGATGGCTCGAACCTCTATGCCGCGGCCAAGGCGCTTGGCTTCGACATAGACTACAAGCTTCTGCGGCAGGAATTCATGCGCCGTGGCAAGCTGTTGCGGGCCTTCTATTACACGGCGCTTCTGGAAAATGACGACTATTCGCCAATCCGCCCGCTGGTGGACTGGCTGCACTATAACGGCTTCTCGATGGTGACCAAGCCGGCCAAGGAATACACCGACTCCATGGGTCGGCGGAAGGTCAAGGGCAACATGGACATCGAGCTGGCAGTGGATGCGCTGGAACTGGCCGAGCATCTGGACCATATGGTGCTGTTTTCCGGCGATGGCGATTTCAGCCCGCTGGTCAAGGCCGTACAACGCAAGGGTGTGCGGGTCTCGGTGGTTTCCACGATCCGAAGCCAGCCGCCGATGATCGCCGACGACCTGCGCCGGCAGGCCGATGATTTCATCGAGCTCGAAGAGCTCAAGGATGTGATCGGGCGGCCACCGCGCGAATATGACACCGGCTTCCGCAGCGACGCTCAGGAAGAAGTCTGATCATCAACCGGGGCCATCGCGCCCCGGTTTTTCGTTGGGCAAGGCATCCCAGGCATGTTTCAGCCGGTGCAGGCTACCGCCAATGCCGCGCCCTGACAGGGCCAGACGGGGGTGGATGGCACAGATTCCCAAGGCGCGCAGACCTGCCCGCCCTGCCCCGCACCTTCATCCGCTACATTCTTGCCGATCCCGGTGTTGACAGCCGCCAGGAGACGCCCTATCTCCCCATCGTTAGCACTCTCCCCAGGTGAGTGCCAAAACCGAAACAGAGACGCTAAACACAGAAGCTGAGGAGCCTCAAAGATGGCATTTACTCCCTTGCATGACCGCGTGGTGGTCCGTCGCGTTGAAAGTGACGAGAAAACCGCGGGCGGGCTGATCATTCCCGACACCGCGAAGGAAAAACCGGCCGAGGGCATCGTTGTTGCCGTTGGCGCCGGCGCGCGTGATGAAGAAGGCAACCGCATCCCCATGGATGTCAAGGAAGGCGACAAGATCCTCTTCGGCAAATGGTCCGGCACCGAAGTGATGCTGGAAGGTGAAGAGCTGCTGATCATGAAGGAAAGCGACATCATGGGCATCATTGCCTGAT
>CAZPDV010000027.1:0-12944 GCA_964585355.1 uncultured Aliiroseovarius sp. | reverse complement strand
AGACGCCCAGCTTCATCCTGACCCAGTTCGGCTTTACCCCTGAAAACGCCGAAGAAACCATCACCTTCGACCCGGAGGCGAACACCGTCAGCATCACCACCGACAAGCGCTATGCCACGTCGTTCGTGCTGAACTGCCTGACCGCCACCATCGGCGGCATCATCGACAAGGAAACGGTGATGGCGCATGAGGTCGATGGCGACATGGGCAACAGCTGGCTCAAGACCCATTCGGCCGGCTCGGGCGCCTATAGCCTGGTCAGCTGGAAGCCCAATGAAAGCGTCACCCTGCAGGCCAACCCGGACTTCTATCTTGGCGCCCCGGCGATGGAGCGCGTGGTGGTGCAGCATGTGCAGGAAAGCTCGACCCAGCGGCTGATGCTGGAGCGCGGCGACATTGACGTGGCCCGCAACCTCAACCCCGAGGACATTGCCGGTATCACCGGCAAGGATGGTCTTGCGGTGGATAGCGAGCTGCGCGGGCGGCTGATGTATGTATCGGTCAACCAGAAGCACCCGATCCTGTCCAAGCCGGAAGTGCGCCAGGCGATCAAGTACCTGATCGACTATCAGGGCATGCAGGACAGCTTCCTCAAGGGTCAGTATGTGATCCACCAGAACTTCCTGCCCGCGACCTATCTGGGCGCGGTGGACGAAAACCCGTTCAGCCTGAACATCGAAAAGGCCAAGGAGCTTCTGGCCTCTGCCGGTGTCGGGCCGTTCGAGATCGAGGTCGGCGTGCGTGACGCGCAGGAGCGGATCGAGATTGCCCAGACCCTGCAGAACACCTTTGCCCAGGCCGGGATCACGCTCAACATCACCACCGGCACCGCCAAGCAGATCCTGTCGCGCTATCGCGCCCGCGATCTGGACATGTATCTTGGCGCCTGGGGGCCGGATTATCCCGACCCGCACACCAATGCCGGCACCTTTGCCTATAACCCGGACAATTCCGACGAGGCCGGCGCCACCGGGCTTCTGGCCTGGCGCAATGCCTGGGATACCGGCGGGCTGACCGAGAAGGTCGCCGCCGCCGTGGTCGAGGGCGACCGGGAGGTGCGCGCGCAGATGTATCGCGACATCCAGGCCGAGTTCCGCGAGATCTCGCCCTTTGCGATCATGTTCCAGAAGATCGAGCAGACCGGGCGCGCCGAAAACGTGCATGGGCTCAACCTTGGCGGCGCCATCACCGCCGTTTCCTACTGGCCCGTGACCAAGTAAATGGCGCTGGCCGAAAATAACCGGGGCGGGCGGCGCGAGCTGCCCCCCCTTGCCCGCATCCTGTGGAAGGCGGCCAAAACCACCGGCTCGGTGCTGATTACCATGCTGGGGCTGATGTTCGTGACTTTCCTGATCGGCCGGGTCATGCCGGTGGATCCGGTCCTGGCCGTGGTTGGCGAGCGGGCCTCGAAGGAAGTCTATGACGCCGCCTATCAGGCGATGGGGCTGGACAAGCCCATCATCGTGCAGTTCGGCTATTACCTGTGGGATGTGCTGCACGGCAATTTCGGCATGAGCCTGCTGAACGCGCGGCCGGTTTCCGAAGACATCAAGCGGGTTTTTCCGGCCACGATCGAGCTGGCAACCCTGGGCACGATCTTTGGCGTTTTCATCGGCGTGCCGCTGGGCGTGATCGCCGCGGTCAGGCGCGGCACCTGGGTTGACCAGGTTGCGCGGGTGGTGGGGCTGGTCGGATATTCGATGCCGATCTTCTGGCTGGGGCTGGTCGGGCTCCTGATCTTTTACGGGATTCTGGGCTGGGTCGCCGGGCCGGGGCGGCTTGACATCTTCTATCGCGATATCGTCCCCGACCGCACCGGCATGATCCTGCTGGACGCGGCACTTGCCGGAAACTGGAGCGTTTTTCGCAATGGGTTCAGCCACATCATCCTGCCGGCCTCGATCCTTGGCTATTACTCCATGGCCTATATCAGCCGCATGACCCGCAGCTTCATGCTGGAACAACTTTCTGCCGAATATATCACCACGGCGCGGGTCAAGGGCCTGCCTGAACGCACGGTGATCTGGCGTCATGCCTTCGGCAACATCAAGGTGCAGCTGATCACGGTGATCGCGCTGAGCTATGCCAACCTGCTGGAGGGCGCGGTGCTGACCGAGACCATCTTCTCGTGGCCCGGTATCGGTTCTTACATCACCACCGCGCTGTTGTCGGCCGACATGGCGGCAGTTCTGGGAGGGACCATCGTGGTCGGGCTGATCTTCGTGCTGCTCAACATCTTTTCCGATCTGCTCTACAAGTTCTTTGACCCGAGGGCGCAGTAAATGATCGACCAGAACATCACGTGGCGCGAATGGCTGCGCACCGATACGCCCACGTCGCGCGGGCATGCCCGGCTCTGCGCCACCTATAACGGCTGGCTGACGCTGAAATCCAACCACATGGCGATGCTGGGCCTGGTCATCCTGCTGGGGCTTCTGGGGGTTGCCGCGGCTGCGCCGCTTCTGGCGCCCGCCGACCCGTTTGCCCAGGACCTGGGCGCGCGGCTGTTGCCGCTGGGAAGCCCCGGCCACCTGTTCGGCACCGACAGCCTTGGCCGCGATATCCTCAGCCGAATGATCTGGGGGTCGCGGATCACGCTCTATATCGTGGCGCTGGTGGCGCTGATCGCGCCGATCGTCGGGTTGCTGGTGGGAACCATCGCCGGCTATACCGGCGGCTGGACCGATGCCATTCTCATGCGGATCACCGATATTTTCCTTGCATTTCCGCGCCTTGTCCTGGCGCTGGCCTTTGTGGCGGCGCTGGGCGCGGGGATTGAAAACGCGGTGCTGGCCATCTCGATCACCGCCTGGCCGCCCTATGCGCGCATCGCCCGGGCCGAGACCCTGACCATCCGCAATTCCGATTTCATCGCGGCGGTCCGGCTGCAGGGCGCACGCCCGTTTCGGATCATCACCAGGCATATCTGGCCGCTATGCATTTCGTCGCTGATCATCCGGGTCACGCTTGACATGGCCGGCATCATCCTGGCGGCGGCGGGGCTTGGATTTCTGGGTCTTGGGGCACAACCGCCCAGCCCGGAATGGGGCGCGATGATCGCCGAGGGGCGCAAGTTCATCCTCGATTACTGGTGGGTGGCGACCATGCCCGGCCTGGCGATTTTCACGGTATCGCTTGCCTTCAACCTGCTGGGCGACGGCCTGCGCGACGTGCTTGACCCCAAGGAGGGGAAATCGGGATGAGCGACGAGAAGCTTCTGGATATCGAGAACCTGACCGTGACCTTCCCGACCCGCTCGGGCATGTTCGAGGCGGTGCGCGGGGTCTCGTTCACCCTTGGGCGTGAGCGGCTGGGTATTGTCGGGGAAAGCGGCTCGGGCAAGTCGATGACCGGGCGCGCGATCCTGCGCCTGATCCGCCCGCCCGGCCAAATCACCGCCGACCGGCTGGAATTTCGCGGCCAGAACCTGCTGGCCATGAGCGAAAAACAGATGCAGGGCATTCGCGGGCAGAAGATCTCGATGGTGATGCAGGATCCCAAATTCTCGCTCAACCCGGTCATGCGGATCGGCGATCAGATCATTGAAATCTATCGCTTTCATACCGGCGCAAGCAAGAAGGCGGCCCATGCCAGGGCGCTTGAGATGCTCGAGGCGGTCGCCATCCGCGACCCCGAGCGCGTCATGCGCGCCTGGCCGCATGAAATGTCCGGCGGCATGGGCCAGCGCATCATGATCGCCATGATGCTGGTGACCGAACCCGAGATCCTGATCGCCGACGAGCCGACCTCGGCGCTGGATGTGAGCGTGCAGGGCTCGGTGCTTGAAATCATCGACAAGCTGGTGCGCGAGCGCGGCATGGGGCTGATCTTCATCAGCCACGACCTCAACCTGGTGGCGTCGTTCTGCGACCGGGTGCTGATCATGTATGCCGGGCGCATCGTCGAGGTCTGCGATGCCGACAAGCTGCATCAGGCGACGCATCCCTATACCCGCGGCCTGCTGGGCAGCCTGCCGCGGATCGACCAGCCGCAAAAGCGGCTTCAGGCGCTGGTGCGCGACAGCGCCTGGGCCGAGGCAGAAAGCGTGAGTGGGCGCCAATGAGCGAACTTGTTCTGGATCATCTGAATGTCTGGTTCGGCGACGGGCCGGATCGGGTCGATGCGGTGCGCGATGCGACCTTCACCGTGCCCTCAGGGGCAAGCTTCGGGCTGGTGGGTGAATCCGGTTCGGGCAAGTCCACGATCCTGCGGGCGCTGGTGGGGCTGGTGCCTAGCTGGTCGGGCACCATGAAGGTCGATGGCGTGGCGCTGGGCAAGAAGCGCCCGCGGGCGTTCTTCAAGGATGTGCAGATGGTGTTTCAGGACCCTTACGCCAGCCTGCACCCGCGCCATTCGGTCGATGCGGTGCTGAGCGAGACCCTGAAACTGCACGGCTTTCGCGACATTGACGCGCGCATCTCCAGGCTGCTTTCCGATGTCGGGCTTGGCCCGGAATTCCGCTTTCGCTATCCGCACCAGCTTTCCGGCGGGCAGCGTCAGCGGGTGGCGATTGCCCGGGCGCTGGCCCCCGAGCCCAGCGTGCTTTTGCTGGACGAGCCCACCTCGGCGCTGGATGTGAGCGTGCAGGCAGAGGTGCTGAACCTGCTTGCCGATCTGCGCGAGGAACACAGGCTCACCTACCTGATGGTCAGCCACAACCTGGCCGTCGTGTCGCATATGTGTGACGAGATCGCGGTGATGCAGAACGGCGAGATCGTCGAGGTGATGGGGGTCGAGGACATGCGCGCGCTCAAGCCGTCTCACCCCTATACGCGCCACTTGCTGGAGGCATCTATGAGCTATACCGCCAGGGCCTGAAGGCACTATTCCAGACGCAGCCAGGGTCGGCGTTTCGCCAGGGCATCAAATTCGCGCAACGCCCCCAGAAGCTCGGCCAGCCGGTCAACCGGCACCATGTTCGGCCCGTCCGAAGGCGCCTGCTCCGGGTTCTCGTGGGTCTCGATGAACAGGGCCGAAATGCCCACCGCACAGGCTGCCTGTGCCAATACCGGGGCAAAGACCCTCTGCCCGCCGCTGGTGCTGCCCTGGCCGCCGGGCTCCTGCACCGAATGGGTGGCGTCAAACACCACCGGCAAGCCGGTCGCCGCCATGATCGGCAGGGCGCGGAAATCGCTGATCAGCGCATTGTATCCAAACGACGTACCGCGCTCGCAAAGCAGGATATTCCGATTGCCGGTCGAGGCAATCTTCCCGGCAACATTGGCCATCTCCCAAGGCGCCAGAAACTGCCCCTTCTTGACATTGATCGCCCGCCCGGTTGCGCCAGCCGCCAACAGAAGATCGGTCTGGCGGCACAGGAAAGCGGGGATCTGCAGCACGTCGCAGACCTCGGCCGCGGCGGCGCACTGGCCGGGCTCATGCACATCGGTCAGCACCGGGCAGCCAATGTCGGCCGCGACCTTCTCAAGGATGGCAAGCCCCTCCTCCAGCCCCGGCCCGCGACGTGTGGCAATCGAAGAGCGGTTCGCCTTGTCGTAACTGGCCTTGAAAATGAAGCGCGTGCCGGTGGGGGCGCAGGCCTCGGCAATGCGTTCGGCCATCATGCGCGCATGGTCGAGGCTCTCCAGCTGACAGGGCCCGGCGATCAGCACAAGGGGCGCGTCGCCCCCGATCGCAATATCGCGGACCTTGACCTGCCGGGTGTCGGTGATGTGCCTGGTCTCCATGCTGTCGCCTTTCATCCCTGCCGGTTGCGCGCGATTTCGCGCAGGGCCGCCTCGACCCGCGGCACATCTTCGGGGTGGTTGACCTCCCAGAAAAGCCGCCCCGGCGCTTCGACCGGAACACAGCGCACATGCGCCCCGTTTTCCAGAAACCGCAACTGCTCCAGCCCCTCGACCTGCTCAAGCGTGCCCGGCGGCCAGCCCCGATAAGCGCGCAGGGCCGCCGGGCGATAGGCATAGACGCCCACATGGTGAAACACCGGAATATCCCCGTCCGCACCCATGGCAGGGTCGATCCGCGGGATTACCTCCTTGGAAAAATACAGCGCCCGCTGATCGCGGTCGAAAACCGCCGTGGTGCCGCCGACCCGGCCCGCCCGGCGGTCCTCAAGAAACATCGCATAGGTGCGCGCATCGCATTGCAAAACCGGGGTCGCCATGTCGGCCCGGTCGTCCTTGGCCATGGCCTCGATCAGGGCGCGCACGAACCACGGCGGGGTCAGCGGCGCGTCGCCCTGAAAATTCACCACCAGGTCGGTATCGATATTGCCGCGCTCAAGCGCCTGCGCACAACGCGCGGTACCGTTTTCGCATTCCGGGTCGGTCATGATCACCTGGGCACCGATACGCGCGGCTTCGTCACGGATGCGGTCGTCATCGGTGACCACGAAAACATTGTCCGGCCCCTGCACGTCGCACGCTGCCCGCCATGTCAGGTGAATCAGGCTCTGTTTCTGCCCATCGGGCAGGGTCAGGCGCACCAGCGGCTTGCCGGGATAGCGGCTTGAGGCATGGCGGGCGGGGATCAGAATCGTGGTTTTCATGCGGCGGTCTGTCCTCGCATCGTTGCGCTGCCTGTGGTGCCGGTCATGATACCGCCGTCAGCCACGCCTGCAAGGTCGCGCCAGGCCGCGCCCCCAGGGCCCGTGCCGGTGCATTGGCGCGCGAGATCACCCCGCTTTCCAGCGCCGAGGCCGCCTCGCCGATCCGCGCGCTTGTCGCCGCAACCGTGACCGCGGCAATGCCCCGGCTCTCCAACGCCGGCAGGCGGGCGGCGCCAATTTCATCCGGGCCAAGGCCGGCATCGTTGAACACCGCGATGCGCGCCGCCGCCTTCAGCGCGCGCGCCGGATCGCCGCCGATCAGCCCGCCATGCGAGCCGGTCACGACAATCTCTCCCGCATGTTCGGGCCCGACCATCGAGGCGCTGTCAAGCAGATGCACCGGCCTGCCGCCTTCGCGCAGGCGCCGCGTGGTGCGCGCCTCGGTCGGGGCCGGGAGCATCGCCTTGGCAGGTGCGGCCGCCTGCAGTAGCGCCGCCGCCTCGGCAACCGGCATGCCCGCCGCAACGCCCAGCGCCTCGGCCTGCGCATTGGCGTGGCTGATGCGCCCGCGCGCCAGCATGTCGGCGGCATCACCGATCCGCGCGCTCATGCAATCCACTGCAGCCGCCGCTGTGGCCACTGCATCCAGCGCCATCACCCCACCGATCCCGGCACGCTCAAGCCCGACCCCGGCATCATTGAAGATCACCGCCCGCACGCCGACCCGCGACGCACACCAGGCCGGATACAGCCCCCCATGCGAGCCACTGACAACCACCTTGCCGGCCTCGTTCGGCCCGGCATCGGTGATCGAGTCGCAAAGACAGAGACGATTTTCCATCCGTCGGGCATAGCTTCCTTGACAGATCATTGCAAATATTCCCTACTACCAGAACAAAGAATTCCGATATGTGGAACTTTCGCCATGCCCGTCACCGGCTCGATCCCCCGCGCTGCCCGTCTTCTCGACGTATTGGCGCAGGCACCCGAAGGCATGGTGCTGGCCGATATCGTGGCCTGCTCGGGCTTTACCAAGACCACCACCTTCCGCGTGCTGGGCGCGCTGATCGAGGCCCGGCTGGTGGAGCAGGACCCGCTGGGGCGCAGCTACCGGCTGGGGCGCAAGCTGTCGGACCTCGCCCGCCAGGCCACCCGCGCCGATATTGCCGCGATGGCAGTGCATGGCTGTCAGAGATTGGCGGAACTGTCTGAAGACACGGTGTTTCTTTCCGTTCCCGAAGGGGCGCTGTCGATCTGCGTGTTGCGCAAGACCGGCGCCTTTCCAGTGCGCACCCTGACGCTTGATCAGGGCGACGCCCGCCCGCTTGGGGTCGGCGCCGGGTCGCTCGCGCTCTATTGCGCCATGTCGCCCGCCCGGCGCCACGCGGCCTGTCGGGTCAACCGCGCCTGGCTGGCCGAATATGGCATGGACGAGGCCACGCTGGAAGCCGAACAGCGCACTTTCAGGAAGCTGGGATATGCGCTCAACCGCGGGCGGGTGGTGGAAGGCACCTCGGCGGTCGCAACCCCGGTATTCACCCCCGGAGGCGACCTGATTGCCGCCCTGGCGATCGGCGCGATTGATGCGCGGATGGGGTCGGAGCGCATCCGCGAGCTGCTGGTTCCGGCGCTGAAGCGGGAAGCCGAGCTTCTGGGAAAACGCATGCAAGACAGAGAGGGCAAAGCTCATGAATGACACCGGCGACAACCGGGCGCGCAGCCGCGAGCTGCTGCGCATGATGGAGCGCATCCGCGCCTTTGAAGAGCACGCCATTCTGGCGGCCGAGCGCGACAAGCTGGTGCTGGGTGCCATTCACCCCTCGATCGGACAAGAGGCCTGCGCCGCCGGGATCATGCAGGCGCTGCGCCGCGACGATATCCTGCTGTCCACCCATCGCGGGCACGGGCACACCCTGGCCAAGGGCGCCGATCCGCTTGCCATGTATCGCGAGCTTCTGGGGCGCGAAGGGGGCTGTTGCGGCGGCAAGGGCGGGAGCATGCATATTGCCGATTTCAATGTCGGCATGCTGGGCGCCAATGGCGTTGTCGGTGCCAATATCACCATCGGGGCCGGCGCCGCGCATGGGCTCAAGCTCCTGGGCTCGGACCGGATCGCGGTAGACATCTTCGGCGATGGCGCAGTCAATCGCGGACCTTTCCTCGAGGGGCTCAACTGGGCAGTGGTCTTTGACCTGCCGGTACTTTTCGTTTGCGAGGACAACCAGTGGAGCGCGACCACCTCGACCAGAACGGTAACCGGCGGTGGCGGCCCGGCAGCGCGGGCCGAGGCCATGGGCCTGCGCGTCACCGTGGTGGACGGCAACAACGTGGAAGACGTGGCGCGTGCCGCCGATGAAATGGTCGCCCGCATCCGCGCGGGCGGCGGGCCCGAATTCCTGCACGCCCTCACCTATCGCCAGACCGGCCACACCTCGTTTGACCAGGCCGCCTACCGACCCGAAGGTGAGGCCGAGCGCCACAAGGCCGAGGATGACCCGATCGCCCGACAGCGCGCCCTTCTGACGCAAATGGGAATGAGTTTGGCTGAATTAGAGACTATTCACAAAGAAGCACAGGCGGAAATGGCCGCCCTCTTGCAACAGGCAACCGCCACCCCGTTCCCGCCAGATGATAGCGCCTTTTCCGATGTTCAGGATATTGGTAGCCCGGCCAGGGAGGCATATTGATGACCGAGACCATGACATATGTAGAGGCTTCCCGCGAAGCCTTGCGCGAAGCCATGCAGGCAGATGAAACCGTCTGGTGCGTCGGCGAAGACCTTGGCCGCGGCTCGGTCTTTGGGCAATATCTTGGCCTGCAGGACGAATTCGGCAAGGATAGGGTCGTTGATACGCCCATTTCCGAGGCCGCAATCATGGGCGCCGCCTTTGGCGCAGCCATGGTCGGCACCCGCCCGGTGGTCGAAATGCGGTTCTCCGACTTTGCTCTTTGCGCCACCGACGAGCTGGTCAATCAGATCGCCAAGGCGCGTTTCATGTTCGGCGGGCAGTCCCGCGCCCCGATGGTCATTCGCAAACCCACCGGAATGTGGCGCTCTTCCGCCGCGCAACACAGCCAGTCGCTGGAAAGCTGGTACACGCATATTCCCGGCCTGGTCGTGGTCTGCCCGGCCACGCCGCAAGACAATTACTCGCTTATGAAAGCGGCAATCGCCTCTGATGATCCGGTGGTGTATTTCGAGCACAAGAACATCTGGGGCATGGAGGGCGAGGTGGACCGAACCCTCGAGGTCGAAATCGGCAAGGCGGCGCTTCGGCGCAAGGGGGGTGACCTGACCATCGTCAGCTGGTCCGACACCGCCAATATCGCCACCCGCGCCGCAGATGCGCTTGCCGATGAGGGCATCACGGTTGACGTGATCGACCTGCGCTCGCTCTGGCCCTGGGACAAACAGGCCGTCATCGGCTCGGTGCAAAAGACCGGGCGGTTGATCGTCGCCCATGAAAGCGTACAGGCCGGTGGTTTTGGTGGCGAAGTGGCGGCAACCATTGCCGAAGCCGTGCCCGGCACACAGGTCCGCCGCCTGGGCGCGCCACGATCGCTTGTCGCCTATGCGCCCAATCTGGAAGACCGGATGCGAGTCACCAAAGACATGATCGTACAAGCTGCGCGGGAGATGCTGGCATGAAAGACACCAACGAAATGACCGGCGGCGAGGCCATTGCCCGCGCGCTTCTGGCCCATGAAATCGGCCCGATGTTCGGCATGGGCGGGTTTCAGTTGCTGCCGTTTTACGATGCTGCCCGGCGCCTTGGCATCAATCACAACCTGATCAATGACGAACGCTGCGCGGTCTTTGCCGCCGACGCCTATGCCAAGGTCTCCAACCGCGTCGGAGTGGTGGACGCCACGCTTGGGCCGGGCGCGACCAATCTGGTGACCGGGCTGGTCGAAGCGCTCAATGCCGGCACCGCTTTGGTCGCCATCGTCGGCGATGCCCACCGTGATCACGCCGGCAAGAACATGACTCAGGAAACCGAGCAGGCCCGAATCCTGCGCCCGGCCTGCAAGGAGCTGATCCGCGTCGAGGCCACCCATCGTATCCCCGAGGCCATTCGCCGCGCATTTGCCGTAGCCACCTCCGGGCGCCCCGGCCCGGTCTGCGTGGTGGTCCCCGAGGATGTGGCGCATGGCACCCACGGCTTTTCCCCTTCCGATTTTTCAGCCGATCCCATTCACCAGGCAATGCCGGCGCTTCGTTGCCGCCCCGACATGAATTCAGTCTCTAACGCTGCTGAAATGCTTTCAAAGGCCCAGAGGCCGATGATGCTGGTGGGGGGCGGTATCCATATTTCGCAAGCATGGAAAGAGGTCTCTGATCTGGCGGAAACTGCGGGGATCCCGGTGGCGCATACCCTGACCGGCAAGGGCGCAATCGCCTGCAACCACCCGCTGTCTGCCGGCCTGTTCGGCCGTTATGACCGCATCGCCAACCAGATGATCGCTGAAAGTGACTGCCTGCTGGTGGTCGGCTGCAAGTTGGGAGAAATCGCCACCAAACGCTACAGCATTCCCGCCGCCGGCGCCCGGGTGATCCATATTGACAATGTTGCCGAAGAAATGGGCCGCACATTTGAACCGGCGCTCAAGCTCTGGGGTGATGCCAAGGCCACGCTTTCCGAGCTTTCAAAAGCCCTTGACGGCGGGGCCAAGGCGCGCGCGGGCTGGACCGCCCAGGTTCCCGCCCGCATGGAAAAATGGCGTCAGGACGTGGCAGAGCGTCTCTATTCCAGCGAAAAGCCGGTTCACATGGCCCGCCTCATCACCGAGATCAACCGCGCCCTGCCTGATGACGGGATCCTGGTTGCGGACGGCGGCTTTGCGGCGCATTGGGGTGGGTTGGTTTTTGATACCAAACGCGCCGGCCGCACTTTCGTGCCGGATCGCGGCTTTGCTTCAATCGGCTACGGCTTGCCTGGCGCCATGGGAGCCCAGCTTGCCGCCGGGGAAACCCCCGTGGTAGGGCTGACCGGAGACGGTGGTTTCAACATGGTTTTAGGTGAATTAGAGACTGCTCGTCGCTTGGGGCTGGGGCTCACCATCGTAGTGGTGAACAACGCCGCTTCCGGCTATGTCAAGGCGCTCCAGCACCTGATGTATGGGGAGGGGAATTACCAGTCCTCCGACCTTTCCGAGACTAATTATGCCCAAATCGCAAAGGCAATGGGCTGTCACGGGGTGCGCGTGGAGGATCCCGAGGAACTCTCTGGGGCGTTCGCCGCCGCCTTTGCCGAAACAGGGCGTCCAAGCGTCATTGACGTGCTGGTTACTCGCGACCCGTCGCGTATGCTGCCCGCTGTCGATAACCGCACCGTCGTCGCCAGGAAAGGCGACCGTGTTGCCTGATCATCTCCAGGTTGCATCCAGTACCCGGAGCCAGTTTCGGTAGCAAATTTTTTCAATCAGGTCAGTGCCATAATCATGTCTTTCCATGGCGCTGACCAGCATGGGCAAGCCCGAAACATCCGAGATTTCCTCGGGCACCTGCGCCCCATCGAAATCCGAGCCAAGGCCGACTCCGTCCTCGCCAAGAATGGCGATCATGTGATCCAGGTGTCGCAGCATTACCTCGAGCGGCACATCCGCCTTCATCTGGCCGTCAGGACGCAGGAATGCCGTGGCGAAGTTCAGACCCACCATGCCACCGCTTTCAGCAATGGCCGCCAACTGCTTGTCGGTCAGGTTGCGTGCACTTGGGCAAATCGCATGAACATTGGAATGCGTTGCCACCAGCGGCGCGTCGGTGATGTTTGCCACATCCCAAAAACCAGCTTCGGTCATGTGAGACAAATCCACCATGATTCTGCGTTTATTGCAGGCCTGGATCAGTGCCTTGCCATGCTCGGTAAGCCCACCGCCAGTGTCTCCGTCCGAGGGAAACCGGAACGGCACGCCCTCGCCCCAGATGGTCGGGCGACTCCAGACCGGGCCCAGCGAGCGCAGGCCACGCTCATGGAACGCATCGAGCGCCTTGAAATCCGGGTCGATCGCCTCTGCACCCTCCATATGCATGATTGCAGCAAGGCGATTTGTGGTGAAACAGTCTCGAATTTGGTCTGTTGAACGGCAGATTTTCAATTGCCCCTGGTTTTCCATTTCCTGCAGGATGTCTGCCTGTTCAAGCGCAACTGAACGCGCATCCTTTTCTGCAACCGGCGCCGGCAAAGGTAAATCGTAGGTCGGTTGCGCCATGGCATCCAACGTATCTCCCCCTTCGCCAGGCGAAGGCACATAGATCGCGAAAAATCCGCCTGCAAAGCCCCCCTTCCGCGCACGCGGCAGATCAATATGCCCCGAATCACCGCTGGAAAAGGCTGGCACTGCCGCACGACCACCAGCCTCCCACAGCCTGAGAAGGACATCGTTATGACCGTCGAAAATCGGAGGCGTGCCGGGCATTGGTTTTCCTTTGGGC